>NZ_DASQPW010000284.1:0-16461 GCF_035643755.1 Stackebrandtia sp.
CAGGCGCGCGAGGCGGTCCCCGGCGTCGCTCGGAACCGGCCCGCGCGTCGTTCCCGCCGGTGGCTGCTGGTCGCGGCCGCCGCGGGCGTGGCCGGGGTGGGTGCGGTGGGCTGGGGCGTCGTCAACCGCCTCGACACCGCCGAGGCCACCCTGACGGGCGGGTCGCGGGCGCAGGAGTCCGCCCGGCAGGTGCGCACGCTTCAGTTCCGGCTCACCGGCTCCACGTCCTTGTCCACTGTGACCTATACGGTGAACGGCGAGCCGACCACGGTGAAGGACGTGAAGCTGCCGTGGCGGCGCGACGTCCCGATCCCTCCGCTTCCCGACAAGACGAAGTGGACCTTCAAGTGCCGGTTCCCCCCGGGCGACATCACGTTTCGGGTGTTCATCGACGGCTACATGACACAAAGCGGCAGCGCCGGTGCCTCGGGTACCGACGGCCACTTCGAGGCCAAGAATTAGGATGGTGCCATGGGCCATAACAAGGTCAAGCTTCTGCCGCAGGGGATCGGCGGGCTCGCCCACCAGCTTCCGCCCGAGCCGCCCGGCACCCTCTTCGTCCTCGGGGAGAACCAGGGAATGAGCGTGGGGCCCGACAGCGGCTTCCGCGTGACGTTCGGCCGCGACGCCGAGAATGTCCACATCGTCGTCGGCGCCGGGGACAAGCTCATCAGCCGCGTCCACGGATACATTGAGCGCCACGGCGAACAGTGGGTCATGTACAACGAGGGCAGGCGCCCGATCCGCTTCCCCCGCTCCCCCCTGCTGTTGGCCGACGGCTGGACGGTGCTGCCGCAGGGGTACTCGCCGCTGTTCGTCGTGTGTGACGAGCGCGAGCACCTGCTGGAGGTCCGCGTCGTGACCGCGCCGTCTCCCGGCGCTTCCGATCGCTACGCCGACAAGACCGTCGAGGCCCGCAAGTGGGATCTCGGCGCGGAGGAGCGCCTCGCCGTGGTGTGCGTCGCCCAGCGATACCTGATCAACGACCCGTTCGCGCAGCCGTTGGCCTGGGTGCAGGCGGCGGCGCAGCTGAAGGGGATCCATCCCAACGGCGCGTGGGAGTCCCGCAAGGTGGAGCGGGTCGTCACCAAGGTGCGCGATCGCCTGTCATCCCGGGGCGTGCCCGGCCTGACCCGCGCGGAGGTCGGCGAGCCGGTCGGCAACACCCTCAACCACAACCTGATCACCGAGCTGCTGGCGACGACGTCGATCATGCCGAGCGACCTGCACCTGCTCGAGGATCCCGCGTCGTGAGTTCAGGCCCCGGCCTTGGAGGGGTCGAGGGCCATCCGGATGGCGAAGCCGGCCAGGGCGGTGCCCATCACGGCGCGCTGCGCCCGCATCCACCGTGGACGCTTCCGCAGGAACGTCGACAGCGCGCCCGCGCAGGCGATGATGGCGCCGTTGACGGTCAGGGCGATGGCGATCTGGGTGAGGCCGAGTATCAGCGACTGGGCGACGATGTGGCCCGCGGCGGGGTCGAGGAACTGCGGCAGCAGCGACACGTAGAAGATCGCGATCTTCGGGTTGAGCAGGTTGGTCACCAGGCCCATGACGAACAGCTCGCGGTAGGACTTCGGCTCGGACGGGCGGGGCGAGAACGGGGAGTCGCCGCCGGGCCGGAATGCCTGCCACGCCAGGAAGAGCAGGTAGATCGCGCCGGCGAGCTTCAGGGCGGTGTAGGCGACGGGCACCAGGGTGAAGATGGTGACCAGCCCGGCGATCGTCGCCAGTAGGTAGACGAGGAATCCGGCCGCGGTGCCCGTCAGCGACACGAAACCGGCGCGGCGGTCCTGGGTCAGGGTGCGCGAGACCAGGTAGAACATGTTGGGGCCGGGGATGAGCACCATGCCGAGGGCGACGGCGGCGACTCCCAGCACGGCGGCGATGCTGACCACTGTGGAACTCCTTACCGAGGGGGCCCTGGGAGCCTAGATCCGCCGCCCGTCGCACCGCCAGCGAATGGGCGGCACGCGTGGCGCATCTCTCGGTGGCGCGGCATCGAGCGGGTGTCAGACCCCGGTGCTTCAATCGAGGCGTGTACATGGCGGTCGTGCCTGGTCACGACGCGGACGGCTGGATGTGCGCGCTGGATTCCGACGGCGCGCCCACTGGCGCGCCCCGAAACGTCGCGGATCTCGCCGCGGCCCTGCGCGAGATCGAGCGGCGCGACCGTCCCCGCTGGGTGCTGGCGGACGTCGCCGCCGCGTACCCGCCGCTGTTGGGGGCGGGGGTGCGGCTGGCGCAGTGCCACGACGTCGGCCTCGTCGAGGCGATCCTGATCAGCACCACGGGCCACGCGGGCGAGGCCCACCATCTCGACGCGGCGTACGCGCGGATGCGGCACCAGCCGATCCCCGAGCCGGCCGTCGCCAAGCCCGCCGTGCAGGACACCCTGTTCGGGGACGAGCCGACGGGGCCGACGCCGCGCGAGACGCTCGACGTCCTCGTCGAGGTGTTCGCCGATCAGCGACGCCGCCTCAACACGGCGGGCGCGCTGGTGTTGTTGGCCGCGGCGGAATCGGCCGGCGCCCTGATCGCCGCCGAGATGACCCACCACGGGCTGCCCTGGCGCGTCGACGTCCACGACGGCATCCTCACCGACCTGCTGGGGCCCAAACCCGTGCGCGGCATGCGTCCCAAGAAGCTCCAGCAGCTCGCCGACCAGATCGCCGCCGCCTTCGATCACCCGCTCAATCCCGACTCGCCGCAGCAGGTGCTGGCCGCATTCCGCAAGGCGGGGCATCCCGTCGAGACGACCCGCGCCTGGGAGTTGAAGCGCGTCGACCATCCCGCGGTCGAGCCGCTGCTGCGCTACAAGGAGCTGGCGCGGATCCACTCCGGACACGGCTGGACCTGGCTGCACGACTGGATCTCCGACTCCCCCGCCGGGCCCGAGTCGCCCGCCAAGCGCTTTCGCCCCCACTACGTGGTCGGCGGCGTGGTCACCGGCCGCTGGGCCACCGACGGCGGGGCCGCGCTGCAGATGCCCAAGACGATCCGGGCCGCCGCGTGCGCCGACGCGGGTCACAAGCTGGTCGTCGCCGACGCCTCCCAGCTCGAGCCGCGGATGCTGGCGGCCATGTCGGGCGATCCCGGCATGATCGCCGCCAGCCAGGACGACGACATGTACGCCGCCCTGGCGCCCACCTTCGGCGGCAGCCGCGCCGACGCCAAGATCGCGCTGTTGTCGGCGATGTACGGCGGCACCGCGGGCAACGCCACCGTGCTGCTTTCGGTGATGCGCCAACGCTTTCCGGTCGCCTACCGCTATGTGGAGGAAGCCGCCCGCGACGGCGAGAAGGGGCGGACGGTGTCGACCTGGCTGGGCCGCACCAGCCCCGCCGCGAGCAACCGCTGGTGGAACGCCCTGACGGGATCCGACGGCACCCGCTCCGCCCGCGACCGGGGCCGCTTCACCCGCAACTTCGTCGTCCAGGGCACCGCCGCCGAATGGGCGCTGTCCATGATGGCGCTGTTGAGGACGGCGCTGCGCGACGGCGGCCTCGGGGAGCTGGTGTTCTTCCAGCACGACGAGATCATCGTCCACTGTCCCGAGGCGCGTGCCGAAGCGGTGTCGGCCGCCGTCCAGGAGTGCGCCGACACCGCCACCCGCCTGCTGTTCGGACACAACCGGGTGCGGGTCCCGCTGGCGGCCGTCGCCGTCGACTCCTACGCGGACGCGAAGTAGGCGGGTGACCCTCCGAGCCCGGGTCACCCGCCCTTTATGGGAAGGAGTGGTTCGGCTAAAAGCCCGCGGTTATCTTGGTGAAGTCCCAGTCCTGTTGGTCGATGCCGCTGCAGTTGGACACGGTGCCGCCGCCCGGGCACGGGCGGTCCCGGTTCACGGCCCAAAACGCCAGCCGCGCCAGGCCCTTGTCCTTGGCCCAGTCGCGAATCTTCGTCCACGCCGCCGTGTCGGTGGTCTCCGACTGGTCGGACATGCCGTTCATACCCGAGATGCCCATGTGGGAGTACGCCGTGGCGTCGTCCCAGCCGTAGGCGGCCTTCAGCTTGTCGCGCAAGCCATCCGACGCCTTCTCGGTGTCGGAGGCGACGTCGGTGCTGCCGAAGTCGAAGGGCATGATCGAGAAGACGTCGATGTTGGAGTCCAGGGCCTTGGCCTGGGTGATCAGCCGGTCCCCGTACTGGTTGGGGCCGGAGGTGGTGGTGCCGAAGGTCGCGATCGTCGTGACGTCGGGGTTCTTCTCCTTCACGATCTTCAGCGCGCCCAGGATGCGGTCCTGGACCTCGGCGTTTTCCATCTCGTCGGTGTTCTCGATGTCCACATCGATCGCCTTGAGCTGGAACGCGTCGATCACCTTCTGGTAGGCGCCCGCCAGGTCCTCGGGGCTGGAGCAGCGCGGGCCGAGCTTGTCGCCCTGCCAGCCGCCGATCGAGGGCATGACGTCGCCGCCGGCGTCACGGACGGCCTTGATGGTCTGCTCGTCCACGCCGCCGGTGAGCGGGCGGTTGCCGTCCCACGCGGGGTTGCAGGTGCCGTCGGACAGCACGAACGCCATGGTGAACGCCTTGATGCCGGTGGCGTCCATGACGGTCTTCGGGTCCGGCGGGTCGCCCCAGCCCTCGAAGAGGTAGGGGGCGGCGGCGAGTCCGTCGGCCGCGAGGTTCGCCGAGGTGCCGGAGCCCGATGACCCTCCATTGTCGTCGGCGAACGCGTACCCGGTGCCGGCGGCGCCCACCGCTAGCACCACGGCCGCGCCGAGCGCCACAATCCGGGTTTTCCGTTTCATACGGGTGTCTCCTGTCTGGTGATGCATGGGCGGTACGGATATCGGACCCATTGGTAAAGAGTCTTTCTATATCCGCATGCGTCAATTTATCGTCACGCTTTCCCCGAGTCAATGCCCCGCGGCGGGCTTTCACCCCGAATCGGACATGTTTAAGGAGTGTTTAATGTTGTCCCGCAACAGATCACCGGTCGCCGCGTCGGCCGGAAAGAACGACTCGATCGCCAGCTCGGCAACGGTCACGTCCATCGGGGTGCCGAAAACCGTTGTGGTGCTGAAGAACGACAGCTCACCGGCCTCGGTCGCCAGCCGCAACGGGACCATCAGGCTGTGGGGCGGCGCGTGATCGGTCCCGCCGGGATACCCGCGCAGCTCGTCGCGCAGCGCGGCCAGCTCGATGTCCCCGGTGGCCTGGAGCTGGTGCTCCAGCCGGGACAGGACGTGGCCGCGCCACTGCGGAAGGTTGCGGATCCGCGGCGCCATCCCGTCGGGGTGCAGACTCAGCCGCAGCACGTTCACCGGCGGCTCCAGCAGCGCCGCGGCGCACCCGGCGACCAGCCGATCGATGCCCGCGTTGGCGTCGACCATGCCCCAGTGCCGATCCACCACGACGGCGGGAAACGGCAGGTGCCCGTCCAGGATCCGGATCAGCGCCTCGCTGACCACCCGCATGGACGGCTCGGACAGCTCCGACTCGCCGTAGGCGGGGGCGTGCCCGGCCGCCAGCAGGATGTCGTTGCGAAACCGCAGCGGCACCTCCAAGCGCTCGCACACCCGCATCACCAGTTCCGGGCCGGGCCGCGACCGCCCGGTCTCGACGAAGCTCAGATGCCGCGCCGACACCCGGCACCCGATCGCCAGCTCCTGCTGGGTGAGGTGCCGCTGGGTGCGCCAGTGCCGGATCAGCTCGCCGGCGCCGTGCCGGGTCGGGGTGGACGCGAGTGGGGTTGCCATGCGCCCCACCCTAAAACCCCGGGTAACGCCCCTCATTACCTGTCAGGTAATCGACGAGGCGCCCGCGGCCGGACAGTCTGGTGACGTCATCGCGAACCGGCGAGACCCACTCACAGGAGGAAACCCTCATGCACGACTTCGACGCCATCGCCGCGGCCTACATCGACGCCTTCAACGCCACCGACGCCCCGCGCCGCCGGGACCTCGTCGCCACGGTGTTCGCGGCCGACGTCAGCTACGTCGACCCGATGGCCGCCGTGACCGGCCGCGACGGGGTCGACGCCTTCATCGGCGCGGCCCACGGCCAGTTCCCCGGCTGGGCCTTCCGCCTGTCGGGCCCCGTCGACGGCCACCACGACCAGGCCCGCTTCGCCTGGAGCCTCGGCCCCGACGGCGCCGACGCCCCGGTGCTGGGCTTCGACGTGGTCAACCTCGACGCCGACGGCAGGATCACCGCCGTCCACGGCTTCATCGACAAGGCGCCCGCCGCCTGAGAAGTGTCCACTCACGACGAAACCCCCTGACGGGCGAGCCCTGTCAGGGGGTTCGATCGTCATCGACCTGGAGGCGATTACTCGTCCCCGAACGGATCACGGAGGCGACATCAGCTCCATGACGGGTGATCAGCCGTCGACCGCCAACACCAGCGGAAGCACCGACCGCGCCCCCGCCCGGCGCAAGAGACGTGCCGCGACCGTCAGCGTCCAGCCCGACTCGCGCACGTCGTCGATGAGCAGCACGTCGCTGCCGGGCGGGACCTCGAAGCCGACGGTGAAGGCGTCGTGGACACCGGCCAGGCGGCGGGCGCTGTTGCTGGGATCGGGCCGTGACGGCGCGCCGCCGCGGCGGGTGAGCGCGCCCAGGTAGTCCATCCGACCGATCGCGGCCATGCGCTGAGCCAGGCCGTCGACCAGCAGTGGCCGCGATCGCGACCCCACCGAAACCACCGTGTCCGGGCGGTGTTCCCAGTCCCAGGCCGCCAGCACCTTGATCAGCGCGTCACACATGGCGTCGTCGGCCTGCCCGTCCGCCGGGTCGGCGAACAGCGCCCGAAGTGCGTTGCCCCAACCGATGTCGGACATCCGGCCCAGGGCGCGCCCGGTCTCGGCGCGCTCGGCTTCGGGGATCTTCCCCGAGACCGGGACGTCGATGGACTTCATTCCGGCGGGCCACATGCGACGGGGCTCCACGACGATCCCGGGCCGGTTCAGGGTCGCGGCGGCGGCAGCGGTGGCGTCCCGGGACACATCCCCGCCGAAACGCGGCCCGGCGCAGTTGTCGCACCGTCCGCAATCGGCGGCGGTGTCGTCGTCCAGCTCGCGGCGCAGGAACGCCAGACGACATTCTCCTGTGGAGCTGTAGGCGAGCATCCGCTGCTGTTCGTGGCCGCGGGTGGCCTCAACGCGCTCGTACCGTTGTCCGTCGTACGCCCACGGCCGGCCGGTCGATTCCCAACCGCCCCGCACCCGCCGCACCGCGCCGTCCACGTCGAGCACCTTCAACATCATCTCCAGCCGGGCGCGGCGCAGCTCGACCCCGGTTTCGATGGCGCCCACCGACAACGTAGCGGAGGCTCGGTCCAGCATGTCGAGCACCGCGCGCACCTGTTCCTCGCCGGGGAAGGACAGGGACGCGAAGTACTTCCAGATCCGGACGTCCTCGCCCGCCGGCAGCAGGATCACCTCGGCGCGGTCGACGGCCCGGCCCGCCCGGCCCACCTGCTGGTAATAGGCCACAGGGGACGAAGGGGCGCCGACGTGCACCACGAAACCCAGATCGGGCTTGTCGAAACCCATGCCCAGCGCGCTGGTGGCCACCAGCGCCTTGACGTTGTTGTCCAGCAGATCGGCCTCGAGTTGTTGCCGCTCGGTGGGCTCGGTCTGCCCACTGTAGGCAGCCACCCGGTGTCCCCTGGCGCGCAGGTGATCGGCGATGTCGTTGGCGCCGGCCACGGTCAGCGAGTACACGATGCCGCTGCCGGGCAGCCTCGGCAGCCATTCGTCGAGCCAGGCGAGCCGCTGGGCATTGTCGTCGAGTCGCACCACGGACAGCGCGAGGGATTTCCGGTCCAGGCCGCCGCGCAGCACCAGCGTTTCGCGGCCGGAGGCGTCGGCGTACTCCCCCGTCAGCTGCTCGGCGATGTCCGCCGACACCCGGGCGTTGGCCGTGGCCGTGGTCGCCAGCACCGGAACCCGCTCGGGCAGTCCGGCCAAGAACGTCCGCAGGCGCCGGTAGTCGGGCCGGAAGTCGTGGCCCCAGTCGGAGATGCAATGCGCCTCGTCCACCACCAGCATCCCGGCGTTGGCCGCGAGCTTGGGCAGCACGTTGTCCCGGAAATCGGGATTGTTGAGCCGTTCGGGGCTCACCAGCAGGACGTCGACGGCGCCGGTCGCGACGTCGGCGAAGACGGCGTCCCACTCGTGGGAATTCGCCGAGTTGATGGTGTTGGCGCGGATCCCCGCCGACGCGGCCGCATCGATCTGGTTGCGCATCAACGCCAACAGCGGCGACACGATGACCGTAGGCCCCGCCGCGGCGTCGCGCAGCAGCCGGGTGGCGACGAAGTACACCGCCGACTTTCCAAAACCGGTGCGCTGCACCAGCAACACGCGCTTGCGATCCTCGACGAGTGCCCGAATCGCCCGCCACTGGTCGTCCCGCAGCCGCGCCTCGGGCCCCGCCAGCTCGCGCAGGATCGCCTCGGCGTGCTCCTTGTCAATGGCCATAGCGCTCTTTGTACCCCAGCCAGGTGACACGACCATAAGAGACTGAGCTGCCCGCAGGCCGGACCGACTAGTCACACCGACGCCGCACGCCGTGTTCGCCGGCGACCGGCCAAATGCCAAGGCAGCGATGCCGCCGGTCCGGACACGGCGTAAGCCCACCGACTGCCCGCGCTCGATCCACAATGCCCGGTTTCACGCATCGGCTAAGTCTTCAAGCACATGTCTCCTGTCGGACGTCTCAACCGCTTTCTCAATGGCGTTCACAGGACACGCCCTAGTCGGAATGGTGGTGCGGAGCCCCAGGTATCGAAGCCTCCGCAAGGGTGCGGTTGATCCGTCAGTTTCCAGCCCCAGCTGACGAGCGCCTGGCACGGTGAGCTGCCCTGTGAGTACGCCGAGGATGAGGGGGGCGGCGCCAGTGAGGACGAGGTCGGGGGGTCGTGGGGCGGTTAGCGTCGTGCGCAGCTCACCGTTGTTCAGTTCGATGAACGCGGGTCGGTCCCCACTGCGGACCTCGATGACGACCGTTGGACCCGAAGGTTCGGCGTCCTCGAGAAGTTGTGAGACGGGAAAGGTGAACCAGTGAGGGCGGAACTCCTCGTCACCGTTGAAGTCGGCCATATACCTTGCGCCGAAGTGTCCGAGCGCGCCGATGACCGGCTCAAGTTCTCTGCCGTCGTCAGTCAGGTGGTACAAAGTCGCGGCTACCGGCGGCGGTGCTGCTTCCCGTCGCAACAGCCCGTTCGACTCGAGCTGCCTCAAACGGTCGCCGAGCAGGTTGGTTGAGATGCCGGGCAGCCCGGTCAGCAGGTCGGTGTAGCGGCAACCGCCTTGGAGCAAAAGCTCGCGGACCACCAGGAGCGTCCAGCGGTCGCCGATCACATCGAGGGCCTTCGCGACCGAGCAGTAATGACGGTAGGAGCGCATCCCCCGACACTACGACAACCGTTACTTGATATTCAATAGCTTGCACTTGATTTTCTGAAGTAAAACCGGTATAACTCGGAGCATGCGCTTGAGTCCCCTCGTCACGTCGCCCACCCTGACCTGGGGCCGCAAGGCCGGAATCCTGGCGGCGGTGTACGTCGCGACGCTGGCGATCAACCTCGACGTCACGATCGTGAATGTCGCCTTGCCGACCATCGCCAAGGAACTCGACGCTGGAACGCGCGGACTGCAGTGGGTTGTCGACGGCTACAACTTGGCGTTCGCCGCATTGGTTCTGGCCGCGGGAAGCCTCTCCGATCGCTACGGACGACGCCCCGCGCTCATCCTCGGCCTGCTCGGGTTCGCCGCGGCGTCGATAGCCGGAGCGCTGGTCGACGACACCGGCGCACTGATCGTCGCGCGGTTCGGGATGGGTGTGTTCGCGGCCCTGATCTTTCCGACCACCCTGTCGGTCATCTCCAACACTTTCCGCGACCGTCGCCAGCGCGCGGCAGCCATCGGTGGTTGGGGCGCGGTGGTGGGCGTCGGCGTGGCTTCCGGTCCGGTGACCAGTGGGCTGTTGCTGGAGCACTTCTACTGGGGCAGTGTCTTGTTGGCGCTCGTCCCGCCCGCGCTGCTGGCCGCGTTGCTCGCGTTCCTGCTTGTGCCGGAGTCTCGCGAGTCGTCCGTGCTGCGGCTGGATCGGCGCGGCCTGATGGTCTCGATCGGTTTCCTCGGGCTACTGACCTACACCGTGATCGAGGGACCTGAGCGCGGCTGGCACAGCATGGCGACCCTACTGGGTCTCGCCGGGTCAGCCGTACTGTTGGTGGTGTTCGTGTTTGTCGAGCGCGCGGCCGAACACCCGATGCTCGACGTACGGCTCTTCACTGACCGTCGCTTCAGCGCCGCCAGCGCCTCCGTCGCCGTCGCCTTCTTCGCGCTCGCCGGCTTCATCTTCCTGATCACCCTGTATTTCCAGGTCGTCCGTGAATTCAGCCCGCTGTCGACGGGCGCACGAATCTTGCCCGTCGCGATAGCGATCGCGATCGCCTCCGTCGCCGGCGGCGCGCTGGCACCGCGGATAGGCACGAAGGCTGTGGTCGTCAGCGGGTTGGTGTCGTTCGGCACCGCTATGGCCTGGATCGCTGGCAGCATCGAAGTCGACACCGCTTACTGGTCGACCATCGTGCCGCAGATGGTGCTCATGGGTCTGGGCATCGGCCTCATCTCCACGCCTGCCACCGAATCCATCATGTTGGTGCTACCACCGACCCGCGCGGGCGTCGGTTCCGCGGTCAACGACGCCACTCGCGAACTCGGCTCCACTCTCGGAGTAGCCGTCATCGGCTCCGTTTTCTCCTCAGTGTTCGGGGCGAGCCTGCGCGACGGCCCCTTCGCCGCCACCGGACACGCGAACGAGGCAGCAGATTCGGTACCCGTGGCCTTCGGTTTCGCCGGGGCCGACCGCACGCTCCTCACCGCGGTCCAGAACTCGTTCCTCGACGGACTGACCATCGCGTGCATCGTGGTCTCCGCCCTCTGCTACGCCGCGGCACTCGCTGGCCTCCTCGCCCTCCCGGGTCGCAGGTTCCATGCCAACGCCTCGGTCGCCCCTCAGGAGGCCGTGCTGTCTCCTCGCACGTAGCCGACCACGTTGGGGCCACCCGTCACGCCCAACAGCCGGATGACGACACCGTCAAGTTCCCCGACTCCAACCCCCCGCGGAGTAGGCAGGTGCGGTCAACCGTTGCGAGACGATCTGTGCGACATGGTCCGCGGCGCTGGGAAACTCCAAGGCACCAAGATGGACTCTGGCTTGTGCGATCGTTCTTTGTGGCCCGGTGTATTCGACAACCTCGACGACCGCGATTCACCCCACCACAGGGTGTCGTCAAGCCAGGTGCTGTCGTGACCGTGGACGAACATCGGGCCGAGACCGGAGTAATCAAACGGCCTGGCATCGCCGGCGACGTTCACGGTGACACGCCAGGCCACGTCCAGGCGTTCTCGCCAGTCCTCACCGTGGTGGTCATACCCGTAGTACGGCGAGCAGAACCGCTCGATGCGCCACGACCGCACCTCGACCGTTCCCAAGCCGAGAGACTTCGCGAACGCGGCCATCAGTGCGTGATCGCCGTCTGCCAATCCAACGAACTCGCCCGCCGTGACATCGAAGCACACGGCCAGTCCACCGGATCCCCGCGAACAGGTGGCATGCCACAGGCGGTAGTTCGGTCGGGTGTCTTCGGGCGCCTTCATATACATCCTTTGGAAGTCTGGGGTTCGGCATCACCCCGACAGGTTGCGGACGCGGATGGCCGTGTCCCCAGTGAGTTTGGATTCTGGTTCTGGCCCACATTTGGTGGACATTCCAGTACCCAAACCGGGCAGCTCGGGGTAGGAGTTCGGGATTGTTTCGGCGTCTCGATCGGCGCGCTGACGGGCCCACTTCGGCGACGTCATCGTGGCCCCCGCCCGGTGGCGACTGCCCGACGGACTCCGCGACGCGGCCACCGACAAAACACCATGGGCAGAAGCGCTATGGGCCTGGCGCACCACCGCTCGCACCTGGGATCACTACCTCGAAGACCAATGCCTCGACCTACTCGGCAAACCTGACTGACCCACCGAGAAACTCTCCAAGCGACTCAAAGACCTCAATCTCGAACGCGACAAGATCAGACAAAACCTCGGCGGGGCCGACACCATAGACATCGAGACCGCACAAACCCGCATCACCGCGCTACCCAACCTGCTCACCCGGCCCCGCGACCTGTTCAAGACCCTCCCCGACAAGCTACGAAGAACCCTGACAACACCGTGCCTCGACAAGCTCTACATAGACGCAGACGACCCCGATACCCCGAATATCGCCCACGACCAGCCCGCCACCCGCACCGCACCCCCTACACGAACACCTCACGGCGGTCAGGGGGCTGCACGCGCATCGCGGGCACCAACACGAAACCCTGGACACCTATAAAAAGTGCCCAGGGTTCGAATACCAGTCCAATGGTCGGGCTGACAGGACTTGAACCTGCGACCCCCTCACCCCCAGTGAGGTGCGCTACCAAACTGCGCCACAGCCCGTGGAACCTTGTGCCGCCGATGTTCGAGGGTCGGCGACCTCGCATACTTTAGCCGAGCCCGTCGGTGGGCCTCAAGCGGGTATCGCCTAGCGGCGGCCGCCCCGGGCGTTCTTGCCGCGCTTCTCCCGCGCCTTGACGCTGATCGCGATCGGCGAGCCCTCGAAGCCGAAGTCCTCGCGCAGCCGGCGCTCCACGTAGCGGATGTATTGCGGGTCGAGCCTGCCCGAGGTGAACAGCACGAACGTCGGCGGACGGATGCCCGCCTGGGTCATGAACAGCACCCGCGGCGCCTTGCCGCCCCGGATGGGGTGGGGGTGGGCGGCGATCAGGGACGAGATCCACTGGTTGAGCTCGCCGGTGGGGATGCGTTTCTCCCAACCGGAAAGCGCCGTGCGCAGGACCGGGGCGAGCTTGGCGACGGAGCGGCCCGTGGCCGCGGAGATGTTGACCCGCGGGGCCCAGGTGACGCGGCGCAGGTCGCGGTCGATCTCCTTGGCCAGGTTGAAGCGGCGGTCGTCGTCGACGAGGTCCCACTTGTTGAAGGCGATCACCAGGGCGCGGCCGGACTCGATGACCTGGGTGATGACGCGCTGGTCCTGTTCGCTGATCGGCTCGGAGGAGTCCAGCAGGACCACGGCGACCTCGGCCGATTCGACCGCCGAGGCGGTGCGCAGCGCCGCGTAGTACTCGGTGCCCGAGGCCTGTTTGGCGCGCTTGCGCAGGCCGGCGGTGTCGACGAAGCGCCAGGTCTCGCCGTCGAGCTCGATGAGGCTGTCGACCGGGTCCACCGTGGTGCCCGCGACCGCGTCGACGACGACGCGGTCCTCCTTGGCCAGCCGGTTGAGCAGGCTGGACTTGCCGACGTTGGGGCGCCCGATCAGGGCCACCCGGCGGGGGCCGCCCTCCTCCTCGAGGTTGGCCTCGGGCAGGGCGGGCAGCACGTCGAGGATGGTGTCGAGCAGGTCGCCGGAGCCGCGCCCGTGCAGGGCCGAGACCGGGAAGGGCTGGCCGAGACCCAGGGACCACAGGTCGGCGGTGTCGGCCTCGGTGCGGGTGTTGTCGACCTTGTTGGCCACCAGGATGACGGGCTTTTTGGTGCGTTGCAGCACGCGGGCGGCGGCCAGGTCGGCGTCGGTGGCGCCGACGGTGGAGTCGACGACCAGCGCGATGACGTCGCCGGAGGCGATGGCGGCCTCGGCCTGCGCGGCGATGGCGGCGGCGCGGCCCTCGGCGTCGGGCTCCCAGCCGCCGGTGTCGACGACGGTGAAGCGGCGCCCGTTCCATTGGGCGTCATAGGGAATCCGGTCGCGGGTGACGCCGGGGGTGTCCTCCACGACGGCCTGGCGGCGGCCGATCAGCCGGTTGACCAGGGTGGACTTGCCGACGTTGGGGCGTCCGACGACGGCGAGCACCGGGACGGGCTCGGTGTCAGGTGCCGGCGGGGCCTCGATTCCGGGGCCGGGCTCGGTCATGCCGCCACCCGGCGATCCACCAGCTCGTGCAGCGCGGTGATGACCTGGTCCAGGTCGAGGTGGGTGGTGTCGACGATCACGGCGCCGGGCGCGGCGTCGTGCGGCCGGGTGGTCTTGGCGTCGGCGGTGTCGCGCCGGGTGATGTCGGCGGCGGTGGCGGCCAGGTCGGCGCCGTTTTGGCTGCTGCGGCGGCGGGCCCGCTCGGTGGCGTCGGCGGTCAGGTAGACCTTGAGGTCGGCGTCGGGGGCGACGACCTCGCCGATGTCGCGGCCCTCCACCACGATGCCGTGGTCGGCGGCGGCGATGATGTCGCGCTGGCGGCGGATCAGGTACTGCCGCACCTCGGGGATGCCCGACACGGCCGAGACGGTCGCGGTCACCTCGTCGCCGCGAATCTCGGCGTCGACGTTGACGCCGTCCAGCAGCGAGTAGCGGTCGTCCGGGACGGTGCCGAACTCCATGGTGGCGGTCTCCACCACCTTGAGGATGGTCTGCTTGTCGCCGAGGTGAACGCCCGACCGCAGCACCGCGAGGGTGGCGGTGCGGTACGTCGCGCCGGTGTCGAGGCAGGCGGCGCCGAGGTCGGTGGCGAGCCGCCGAGCGACACTGGACTTACCGGAGCCGGAGGGCCCGTCGATGGCGATCACTCCGCGGAATGCGCTCATGCTGGTCACGGCTGTTTTCTCCTCGTGTGTGGCGACCCTCATCTATGATGCCTGGTCGGATCGGGTTGTGGGTGATGTGGCGCGGGTGTTATCAGGCACGTTTGGGTATTTCACGTTTGGCGCCCGTGGCGGCGACCACACCGGCGACCAGTCGCGGGGCGAGGCGGGCCTGCGCGGTGAGCGCGCGCAGCAGCAGCGGGAACACCACCTCGGCGCGGCCCACCGCGGCGGCGCGTACCAGCTTGGCGGCGACCTTGTCGGGGGTGAGGGTGGGCAGCAGCTTGGAGATGGACGGCAGCCGCTCGGCCGAACCGGGGTTGTGCCGCCAGTATTCGCTGGACACCTCGCCGGGGATCACCTCGGTGACGCCGACCCCGGTGCCACGCAGGTCGGCGCGCAGCCCCTCGGTGAGGCCGCGCAGCGCCCAGCGCGCCGACGCGTAGCCCGCGGCCGACGGCCACACCACCCGGGAGGCGGGCGAGTTGACGTTGACGATCCGCCCGCTGCCGCGCGCGATCATGGCCGGCAGCAGCGTGAAGGTGATGTAGCCGGCGGCCAGGTAGGGCACCGCGGCCATCGACGCGAACTCCTCGGGGCTGGTCTCCTCGGCGAAGATCATCCGCCCGGCCCCGGCGCAGTTGACCAGGATGTCGGGGGTGTCGACCGCGGCGGCCAGGCCGCGGGCGCCGTCGACGGTGGACAGGTCTGCGGGGTGAAAGCGGGCGACGCCGCCGGCGGCGATGATCTCGTCGGCGACGCAGGCCAGGGCGTCGCCGTTGCGAGCGGCCAGGTCCACCTCGGCGCCGTATTTCGCGAACTCGCGGGCGGTCGCGGCGCCGATTCCGGTGGACGCTCCGGTGATGAGAACTGTGCTTCCGTTGATGCGCAAGGGGTTCCTCCCGAGGGTCTACAGGCCGACCGCTTGGTAGAGGGACGCGATCTCCTCCGGGCGAAGGCGTCTGACCGTCCCGGGTTTGAGGTTACCGAGTCTCACGTCCCCGATGGCGGTGCGCACCAAGCGATTCACCGGGAGACCGACCTCGTCCATCAGCCGACGGACGATGTGTTTGCGTCCCTCGTGGACGACGACCTCCACCAGCGCCTGCTCCCCGAACTCGTCGATCACCTTGAAGCTGTCGACGGTGACCGGGCCGTCCTCCAGGGTGACGCCGGAGGCGAGGCGGCGGGCGATGGCGGGACCGGCGAAGCCGGTGACCTGGCAGCGGTAGGTCTTGGGGATCTCCCAGGACGGGTGGGCCAGCCGGTTGCCCAGCTCGCCGTCGTTGGTGAGCAGCAGCAGGCCCTCGGAGTCGGTGTCGAGGCGTCCGACGTGGAACACCCGCTCCGACAACCCGGAGGTGAACTCGACCAGTCCCGGTCGGCCCTTCTCGTCGTCCATGGTGGACACGATGCCGCGGGGCTTGTTGAGCGCGTAGTGGACGGTGCGCACGTCGGTGATCACCCGGTCGCCGTCGACGTGGATGACGGCCTCGGGCCGGACCCGGCGGCCCAGCACCGCGACCTCGCCGTCCACGGTGACCCGCCCGGCGGCGATCAGCTCCTCGCAGGCGCGCCGCGAACCGACCCCGGCCGAGGCCAGCACCTTCTGCAGGCGGATGCCGTCGGTCTCAGTCGCCATTTCCTTCTCCGATCTCGCTGACGTTGTCGGGCAGGAAGGGCGCCAGCGGCGGCAGTTCCGTGGTGGAGTTGATGCCCAGCTTCTCCAGGAACAGCGAGGTGGTGCGGTACAGGTTGGCGCCCGAGTCGGGCTCGGTGCCGCATTCCTCGATGAGCCCGCGGGTGGTGAGGGTGCGGATCACCCCGTCGCAGTTGACGCCGCGGATCGCCGAGATCCGGCCCCGGGTGACGGGTTG
>NZ_DASQPW010000285.1:0-4358 GCF_035643755.1 Stackebrandtia sp.
CCCGAGGCCCTGGCCGCCGCCGAGGCGGCCTCCCGGCGGGGCGCCCGCCTGGTGGCCGTGGGCGCGCCCGACTCGCCGCTGCAGGCCGTCGCCGAGCGCGCCCGCTCCCCGTACATCGCCGTGCCGCGCCGCGCCCCGGCCCGGCTCAGCCTGTGGGCGCTGGTCGTCCCGGTGCTGCTGGCCGGTCGCGCCTGCGGCATCCTGCGCATCGCCGAGGCCGACTTCGCCGAGGCCGCCACCCGGCTGGACGCCGACGCCGAGCGCTGCAAGCCCGCCAACGACTCCTTCGTCAACCCCGCCAAGGCGCTGGCCCTCGACCTGGCCGGTTCCATTCCCGTGGTGTGGGGCGGCACCGCCCTGGCCGGGGTGGCCGCCCGCCGCTTCGCCGACATGCTGGCGGCCAACGCCCGCTACCCCGTGATCTCCGGGGAGCTCGGCGAGGTCGGTCGCGGCCGGGTCGGGCTCCTGGACGGCGTGTTCGGCTCGCTGGCCGAGGGCGAGCGGGACATCTTCGCCGATCCGGCCGAGGGCGACTCGGACGGCAACACGCGCCTGCGGATCGTGCTGCTGCGCGACGACGGCCTGGACAACGACGACTCCGCCCCGCCGCCGGACACCCGGCGCGCCGACGCCGTGGCAGACTTGGCCGACCGGCGCGGGATCAGGCGCGACACCTTCGCCGCCGAGGGCGGCAGCGCGCTGGAACGGCTCGCCTCGCTGGTGGCCGTGCCGGACTTCGCCTCGGTGTATCTGGCGATCGCGCACGGGCTCGATCCGATGTCGGTCCCCGCGGTGTCCGAGATGAAGGACCTGACCCAAAACTTCGGCGAAGACGCCTGAAGTCAAACCCCCAATTTGACCATAAAGGACGATAGTGGATGAGCGCTGAGGGTGGCACCAAGGCGATTGTGGCGGCGCTGGCGGCGAACCTGGGCATCGCCGTGACGAAGCTCGGCGCCTGGGTGTTGACGTTCTCGTCCTCGATGCTGGCCGAGTCGATCCACTCGCTGGCGGACTCCGGCAATCAGTTGCTGCTTCTGGTGGGCGGCAAGCGATCCCGCCGCAACGCCACCGCCCGCCACCCCTTCGGGTACGGCCGGGAACGCTACATCTACGCGTTCATCGTGTCGATCGTGCTGTTCAGCGTCGGCGGCCTGTTCGCCCTGTACGAGGGCTACCACAAGATCACCGAGAGCCTGCACGGCGCGCCCAACGAGCTGCTGGGGTCCACCTGGTGGTGGGTGCCGCTGGTGGTGCTGGTGATAGCCGTGGGCCTGGAGGGCTACTCGTTCTACACCGCCACCGCCGAGACCAAGAAGGCCAAGGGAAAGACCTCCTGGATCAACTACATCCGCCGCGCCAAGGCCCCCGAGCTGCCGGTGGTGCTGCTGGAGGACGCCGCCGCCCTGGTGGGACTGGTGTTGGCGCTGCTGGGTGTCGGGCTCACCCTGTTGACCGGCAACGCGATCTTCGACGGCATCTTCACCCTGGGCATCGGCGGGCTGCTGGTGTCGGTGGCGGTGGTGCTGGCCCTGGAGACCAAGAGCCTGCTGTTGGGCGAGGCCGCCAACACCGAGGACATCGTCGCCATCGAGAAGGCGATCCTCGCCGAGGACGACGTCGACGCCATCATCCACATGAAGACCCTGCATCTGGGGCCCGAGGAGCTGCTGGTGGCGGTGAAGATCGCGGTGCGGCGCGACGAGACCGCCGCCGAGATCGCCGCGGCCATCGACTCGGTGGAGGCCCGCATCCGCGCCGCGGTGCCGATCGCCCGAATGATCTATGTGGAGCCGGATCTGTATCGCAAGACCGGCACCGAGAACCATTCCGTCGCGGAGGGAACATCCACGAACACCGGGCGTTGACCCGGGGGCGCCGACCGGTACAGTCGACGCCGCCCGTGACCTGACGAGACGAGGGAGATTGGTCACCGTGGAACTCCTTACGGGAGCCATCCGGCCGTACGCGTGGGGGTCGCGTACCGCCATCGCGGCCCTGCAGGGCCGCAAGATGCCAAGCGACACACCGGAAGCCGAGCTCTGGCTCGGTGCCCACCCCGCCGATTCATCCACTCTGGAGGACGGGCGTTCGCTGGAGGACGCCATCGCCGCCGATCCATCCACAATGCTGGGTGAGGAGAGCCTGGGGCGCTTCGGGCCCCGGCTGCCCTACCTGCTGAAGGTGCTGGCCGCCGAGCAGCCGCTGTCGCTGCAGGCCCACCCCGACCTCGCCCAGGCCGCCGAGGGCTTCGAGCGCGAGAACGCCGCCGGTGTGCCGCTGGGCTCCCCCGAGCGCAACTACGTCGACGCCTCCCACAAGCCCGAGCTGCTGTGCGCCGTCAGCGACTTCGAGGCGCTGTGCGGCTTCCGCGACCCGCGCGTGGCCGCCGACGTCATCGAGCGGCTCGACGTGCGCGGCCTCGACTCGATCGTGGCCGTGCTGCGCCAGGACGACCCCGGCCAGGGGCTGCGCGAGGCCGTCACCACCCTGCTCACCCTGCCCGCCGGGCACCGCGACGACCTGGTGGGCCAGGCCGTCAACGCCGCGGCCCGGCTGGCCGACATCGACGACGGCGACGACTACGCGATGGTGGTCGACCTCGGCAAGCGCTACCCCGGCGACGCCGGTTGCGTCGTGGCGCTGCTGCTGCACCACGTCCACCTGCGCCCCGGCGAGGCGATCTACATGCCCGCCGGAAACCTGCACGCCTACCTCAACGGCGTCGGCGTGGAGCTCATGGCCGCCAGCGACAACGTGCTGCGCGGCGGCCTGACCCGCAAACACATCGACGTCCCCGAGCTGTTGCGGGTGCTGCGCTTCGAGGTGCTGGACGACCCGCGGGTGGCCGCGGTGGAGGACGCGCCCGGCGTGGCGGAGTGGCCGGTGCCCATCGACGAGTTCCGGCTGTCGCGCGTCACCCTGGACGGCGGCTCGCACCAGCGCCAGCTGCCGGTGAACGGCCCCACCGTCGTGCTGTGCTGGACCGGACAGGTGCACCTCGACGACGGCGTGGCGCCGGTGACCCTGCGTCCCGGCCAGGCCGCCTTCGTCGCGGCGGCCGCCGGCACCCTGTACGTCTCGGGGTTCGGTGAGATCTATCGCGCAGGTCTGGGCCTTGCGCCCGACCGAACGGGTCACTAGATTTGGCCGAACGGCCCATTGAAAAAGCCGCAATTCGGAAAAGTTTCTCGAAAAGATCGCGGCAAATCCTTGACAACTTGATCTCGGTGAGTCAGGATATACATACGCAGCGTCACTGATGCGAAATCACCAGGTTGATTCGCATCCGACGCGCGGGGAACCAAACCGGGGGGAGTGCCGGGCAGTCTGGGGTGGCTGCCCGGCACGTTCCGTTTCAGGACGTTTGGAAAAAAAGGGCGGATCTAGCTGACCTTGGGGATTTGCCCCGTATTGGTCAGCGCCTCATCCAGCAGCGGCTTCACCTGGGCCGCGAAGTGCCCGATCTCATAGCCGAGCTGTTCGCGGCTGCACTCGGCGACCGCCAGCAGCGACAGGCAGATCTGCGGCCCCACGGGCGCGGCCAGCAGCAGGCCCTCGGCCATCTCGACCATCACCTGATTGGCGGGGCCGGTGTCCATCACCTGGCCGGCGCCGTCGCTGATCGACAGGATGCCCGCCCCGATGCTGGCCAGCTGTAGGGCGCGTTCCCGGGGCAGGCCCGCCGACATGGCCAGCGGCATCCCGTCCACGCTCACCAGGACGGCGTGGGACAGGCCCGGGGTGCGTGCCACCAGCGAAGCCAGCAGCATGCTCAGCGAGCGTTCGTAGACCCCCAGATTGGTCATGGTCTCAGGATCCCAGTCCGGCGCCGACGGTCTCGCGGCGGGCGCGGCCCCAGCCCCGGAAGTATCCGGCGGTGCGCGCGGCCAGCGCGGAGGCGTCGCGGTTGATGGGGGCGGGAGGGGCGTCGGACAGGATCGCCGAGCCCGGCACCAGGTTGGCCTGCGGGACCCGGCGCGGCAGACCCGCGCCTGTGGTGGTCTCCGAGGCCTGCTCCTGGTTGTTGCTGGCGGCCTCGGCGGCGCGCCAACCCTCGTCGGCCGGGAAGCTCCAGGCCTCCTCGGTGTCCTCGATCGCGGCCGGGCCCTTGAACCACGCGGAACGGGCCTGGCTGAAGATCAGCAGGTCGTCCTCGTCGTCCAGCCCGGAGGGAAGCTGAGAGGCGGGAACCGACAGCGCATCGTGCTCGGCGGAAGGCGCCGACATCGGAATGTCGTCGAAGATCGGCTCGATGAACTGCGGGGGTTCGGGTATTCGCGGAAACTCGTTGGGCGGCGGCTCGACGGTGGCACGTCGCGGCAACGGCGCGGTGAGCGGTTCGGGTGCCGGCTCGG
>NZ_DASQPW010000286.1:0-40957 GCF_035643755.1 Stackebrandtia sp.
CTGCGCGACGCCGGCTTCGACATCACGGCGTGGAACCGCGACACCCGCCGCGCCGACCCGCTGCGCGCCCACGGCGTCGCGGTCGCCGCCAGCCCCGCCGAGGCCGTCGCCCGGGCCGAGGCGGTCATCGTCAACGTCGCCGGCGCCGAGGCCGTCCACGACATCCTCCTCGGCGCGGGCGACGCGGCGGCTCACATCGATCCGTCCACGGTGGTCCTCCAGATGTCCACCATCGGACCCGAGGCCACCGCTCGACTGGCGCGCGCCCTGCCCGAAGCCGTCCGCCTGCTGGACGCGCCGGTGAAGGGCAGCACCCCCGCGGTGCTCGCCGGAACGCTCGGCCTCCTGATCGGCGGCAGCGACGACGACATCGCCGCCGCCCGCCCCGTGCTCGACGCCCTGGGGACGGTCGTCCACTGTGGCGAAGTCGGGGCGGGCGCGGCGGCCAAGCTGCTGGTGAACGCGGCCCTGATCGCGTCCGTCACCTCGCTGGCCGAGGTCGCGGCGGTCGCCGAGGGCCTGGGCATCGACGAGGACCAGCGCGTCGAGCTGCTGGGCGCCACGCCGCTGGCGGGCGTCCTCGCCAGCTACACCGGCACCGGCGGCAACTTCCCGGTCTACCTGGCCGCCAAGGACCTTCACCTCGCCGTGCGCTCCGCGGCCGGCGAGGTTCCGGCGCTTCGGGCCATGGCCGACACATTGGACGCGGCCGCGTCCGAACCCGACAAAGGACTGTGGACGGTGGCGGAACACCTTCGCCCCGCACCCGACAAAGGAGACAACGCGTGAAGAAGACAGTGGACAACCCCGCGGGCGTCGTGACGCCGCGCAACGCCTACTCGCAGGTGGTGAGGGTCGACATCGGCGACGGCGCCCTGCTGTACGTGGCGGGCCAGATCGCGTTCAACGCCGAGCGCGAGTTCATCGGCGCGGGCGACCTCCGCGCCCAGGCCGAGCAGGTCTTCGCGTCCCTGTCGACGATCCTGGCCTCGCAGGGGGCGACGTTCGACAACGTCGTCAGCGTGCGCACCTACCTCACCGACATCACGCGGCTCCAGGAGTACGCCGCGGTGCTCGCCGAACACGTCACCGACGCCCCACCCGCCTCGGCCACCGTGGAGGTGTCCCGGCTGTTCCATCCCGACGCGCTGATCGAAACCGAGGTGGTCGCCGCGGTCTGAGATGCATGCTGGGAGGCGGAGATTTTGACGTCAACACACGAAGAGGATGATGTGCCGTGACGCAGTCACCCATCACGACGCTGAACGACGGCGCGCCCATGCCGCAGCTGGGCTTCGGGGTCTTCCAGGTGCCCGACGACGAGGCCGCCGGCGCGGTGAGTACCGCGATCGCCAGCGGTTACCGCAGCATCGACACCGCCGCGGTATACCGCAACGAAAGCGGTGTGGGACAAGGAATCGCCGAGTCGGACGTGGCGCGCGAGGACCTGTTCATCACCACCAAGCTGGGCAACGACGACCAGGGGTACGACGACGCCCTGAAGGCGTTCGACGCCTCCCTGTCCCGGCTCGGACTGGACTATGTGGACCTCTACCTGATCCACTGGCCGCTGCCCGGCGTCGACCGCTACATCGACACCTGGCGCGCCTTCGAACGCATCGCCTCCGAGGGCCGCGCCAAGTCCATTGGGGTGTCGAACTTCCAGATCCCGCACCTGGAACGGCTGGCCGCCGAGTCCGAGGTGACGCCCGCGCTCAACCAGATCGAGCTGCACCCGTGGCTCACCCAGGTCGACCTGCGCGAGTACCACCGCGAGCACGGCATCGCCACCGAGGCGTGGAGCCCGCTGGGTAAGGGCGGGCGGCTGCTGGCCGACCCGGTGCTCACCGACATCGCCGCCGCGCACGGCAAGTCCGCCGCGCAGGTGGTGCTGCGCTGGCACCTCCAGGTGGGCAACGTGGTGATCCCGAAATCGGTGACGCCGTCGCGGATCCGCGACAACATCGACGTCTTCGACTTCGCGCTCACCGACGCCGAGATGGCCCGCGTGGAGGGCCTGAATCGCGACACCCGCCTCGGCCCCGACCCGGACCGGCTGGGCGCCTAGGCGGGCCTCTCGCTGTCCAGCATCGCCATCTGGGCCGCGTCGTAGCGGTCCCCGGCCACCGCCGTGCTGGGGACCGCCGCCTCGATGGCGGCCAGGTCGTCGGCGGACAGATCCAGCTCGGCGGCGCGCAGCGACTCGCCGAGGCGCTCGCGGGTGCGGGCGCCCACCAGCGGGACGATGTCGTCGCCGCGCGAGGCTACCCAGGCGATCGCGGCCTGCGCCGCGGTGGCGTCGGAGGACTCGGCGACGGCGCGCAGCGCGTCCACCAGCGCCAGGTTGGCGTCGACGTTGCCCGCGGCGAAGCGCGGGCTGTGGGAGCGGAAGTCGCCGGGCGCGGTGTCGCGGTCGGGCCTCCAGTGACCGCTGATCAGCCCGCGCGACAGCACGCCGTAGGCGGTGATCCCGATGCCCAGTTCCCTTGCGGTGGGCAGGATCTCGGCCTCGATGCCGCGCGAGATCAGCGAGTATTCGATCTGGAGGTCGCCGATCGGGTGAACCGCCGCGGCCCGGCGCAGGGTGTCTGCGCCCATTTCGGACAGACCGATGTGGCGGACGAATCCCTCGTCCACCAGGGTCGCGATGGTGCCGACGGTGTCCTCGATCGGGACGTCGGGGTCGAGGCGGGCGGGCCGATAGATGTCGACGTGGTCGGTGCCGAGCCGCCGCAGGGTCTGGGCCAGCGCGTTCTTGATCGCCACCGGGCGGGTGTCGATGCCGATGAAGCCGCCGTGGGGGTCGCGCAGGGCCCCGAACTTGACGCTGATGACCAGCTCGTCGCGGGAGTGGGACTCCAGGGCGCGGCGCAGCAGGAGTTCGTTGTGGCCGGAACCGTAGAAGTCGCCGGTGTCGAGCAGGGTGATCCCGGCGTCGACGGCGGCGTCGATGGTGGCCAGCGACTCCGCCTCGTCGGCGGGGCCGTAGAAGTCGGACATCCCCATCAGCCCGAGACCGAGGGCGGAGACGACGGGGCCGGTGGTGCCGAGTTGACGCGTACGCATGCCGCTCACCCTATCGGCCGTGAGGCGGGCGGACGGCCCGATCGCAGCATTGCGAATTGTCAATGAGTCTATGGAAGGATCGGTCGCTTACCACTCGGTAAGTGAAAGCGAGGAAACTCTCGATGCGAAAACGCCTGCTGGCCGCCATTGTGGCGACCTCCGCGGTGGCCCTCACCGCGATCGCCTACACCGCAACGGCCTCGGCCGATCCCCAACCCCACCCAACACTCACCACGCACGCGACGACGAGCAAGGCCACAAGGGACGCCCCCGGCGATTACTGGACGCCCCGGCGTATCGCCGCCGCCAAACCCAAGCCCGCACCCAAGGTGGACTCCGGCATCGCGACGAAGTCCCACAAGGGAGCCGAGACGGTGATCCCCGGCACCTCCGTCGACGGCAAGGCCGTCACCGAATCCATCGGGCGGCTGCTGTTCTCCGACGACACCGGCGACTACATCTGCTCGGCCACGGTGATCTCCAGCCAGAACAAGTCCGTCATCGCCACCGCCCGGCACTGCGGCTTCAACTCCGGCGGCAAGAACTACCGCTTCGCCCCCAACTACAACCAGGGCAACGCCCCCTATGGATGGTGGGACTGGAAGTCGGCGGGCTGGGTCACCGGCGGCGACGGTATCACCGACGACTACGCCTTCATCGTCCTGAACCAGCAGGACGGCAAGTCCGTGGGCGACGTGGTCGGCTCCACGGGCGTCGCGTTCAACAAGGACATCGGCGTCGACGCCCACATCGTGGGCATCCCGGGCGCCACCGACGCGGTCACCCAGTGCACCGGCAAGGCGTACGCCGGTCCGCAAAGCCAGCAGCTGATGGACAACTGCGACGGCATGAGCGGCGGCGCCAGCGGCGGTGCCTGGGTGGTCGACTACCAGGGCGACGGCTCCGCCACCCAGACCGGCACCTACTTCGGCAGCTACGGCGACGCCGCGGCCGGCAGCTACTTCGACGACGACGCCAAGGGCGTCTACGACGGCGCCCAGACCGCCTAGCTCGACGCGCCGGCGGACGACGCCACCCGCGCCACCGCCCATGTGCTGGACGCCAGCAGGGTCACCCCCGAGGCGACACCGCTGACGATCGGCACCCAGGCGACGGCGGGCGTCGCGGTCATGACGAGGCCCGCGACGCCCGCCACGGCGAGGATCCCGCCGACCACGCCGATGCTGACGCGCTTCCACACCGGAGCCAGGGCGATGAAGTGGACGCCGACGACCAGGGCGATCCAGGCGACGTTGGCCTCCTCGGGCGCCCTGAGCAGGCGCAGCACCGCGATGCCGCCCACCAGGGCCACCACCTCGGCCAGCACCACCCAGCGGTAGCCGCGGCCGAACATCGAGGCCCCCGAGGCCGGCTCGGGCGGGGTCTCCCGCTGATCCCGCCGACGAATCACGACGGACATCGCGGCGATGGCGCACACGGCCAGGATCGCGAGGATGCTCAGGATGACGCCGAAGGGTTCCGGCAGCGGGGCGTGGGCGTTGACAACGACGAAGGCGGCGCCGAAAACCGCGCCGATAAACGCACCCACCATAAGCTGTCGCATCGGGCAAACTTACCCGTCATGCCGCCATCACGGGATCGGGCGATTCGATACAGTGCCATCGTTAACCCCTTGCGCCATTCTCGCAGGAGATCAAGTTGAATATCGCGGCCCCCAGTCCTGTCTTTGACGTCATCAGCATCGGAGAAGCCATGGCGCTGGTGGCACCCGATCCGCCCGCGCCCCTGCGGAACGGGCCGACTTTGAGACTCGGTGTCGCGGGGGCGGAGTCCAATGTGGCGACCTATCTGGCCTTGTTGGGTGCCCGCGCCTCGTGGGCGGGGCGCGTCGGAAACGACCCGTTCGGGGAGCTGATTCGCAAGCAGCTGGCCGCCGTGGGCGCCGACATCTCGGTGGTGGAGGTGGACGGCGACGCGCCCACCGGGGTGTACTTCAAGGACCCCGAGCACAACCGCACCAAGGTGTACTACTACCGCCAGAACTCGGCCGCCACCCGGATGGGGCGCGACGTGTTGACCCGCTTGCCCGCCTCGCACCTGGTTCACCTGACGGGCATCACCGCGGCCCTGTCGGACTCCTGCCTCGACATGATGGTGCACGCGCTGATGGACCGCCCGCTCGGCGAGACGGTGATGAGCTTCGACGTCAACTTCCGTCCGCAGCTGTGGTCGACGGACACCGCCTCGTCGGTGTTGCGCACCCTCGCCGCCTCCGCGGACCTGGTTTTCGTCGGGCGCGACGAGGCCGAGGTGCTATGGGGGACAAAGAAACCCGACGACATCCGCATGACCCTGCCCACCCCGCAGACCCTCGTGGTCAAGGACGCCGAGATCGGCGCGACCTTCTACACCGGCACCTCGCCGGGGGTGTTCGTGGAGGCGCCGGTGGTCAAGGTGGTGGAGCCCGTGGGCGCGGGCGACGCCTTCGCCGCCGGGTTCCTGTTCGGGCTGTTGCGACGGGCCTCACCGGCGGCTAGGCTGCGACTCGGCCACCTGCTGGCGGCGGGAACGCTGCGGGTTTCCGGCGACGTTGGACAGATACCGAGCGCGGCCCAGATCGCCGCGGTCCTGCGAGATTGAGGCACACCATGACGCACCCTCCCGTGGCCGGTTTCGACGAACTGTTCGGCGAAAGCCGCGTGATGGTGATCCTGCGCGGCCACACGCCCGACGAGACCGTGGCGCTGGCCCACCTGGCCTGGGACGCGGGCGTCGACCTGCTCGAGGTGACCATCGGCGAGCCCGGGCAGGTCGCGGCGCTGGCGGCAACGGTCGCCGCGGGGCGTCAGCGCGGCAAGCGCGTCGGCGCCGGCACCGTCGTCTCGGCGTCTCATGTGGACCAGGCGTCCGCGACGGGCGCGGAGTTCACCGTGGCGCCCGGTTTCGACGCCCGGGTGCTGGCGGCCAGCACCGCCGCCGGCCTGCCGCACCTGCCGGGCGTGGGCACCGCCACCGAGGTGCACCTGGCCCTGTCGCACGGCTGCACCTGGCTGAAGGCCTTCCCCGCCAACGCCCTGGGCCCGGCATGGTTTCGCGCCATCCGCGGGCCCTTCCCGCACGTGAACCTCGTCGCCACCGGCGGCATCACGGTGGAGTCGGCCACCGACTTTCTGGACGCCGGGGCCCGCGTCACCGGCCTGGGAGCGGCATTGTCCACTCCGGACGCGGTGCGCGGGCTCGGCGAGCTGGCGGCGCTGCGGTTCGGGTCTTAGGCGAAGGCGTCGACGCCCGTCAGCTCCGCCGACAGCTCCCACAACCGGGCGGCCTGCTCGGGGTCCGTGGCGTGGGCGTGGACGCCGCCGCGCGCACCCTCCTGGACCGCGGGCTCGGCGATGTCGCAGTCCTCACAGTAGACACCGCCCATGCCGTCCAGCCGCGGCGAGGTCGCGGCCCACACCTGGGTGGCCGCCCCCGCCTCCGGGGTCTTGAACTGGAGCTCCGGCCGGGCGTTGCCGTTCTCGTCAACCCAGCCCAGGTCGCGCTTGTCCGCCTCGCTCATGTGGCGCTGCAGCGGCGTGAGGATGCCGCCGGGGTGAAGCGAGAACGCCCGCACGCCCGCGGCCTCGCCGCGCCTGTCGAGCTCCAGGGCGAACAGGGCGTTGGCGGTCTTGGACTGGCCGTACGCCAGCCACCGGTCGTAGGCGTCGGCGGTGAAGTGGATGTCGTCCCAGCGGATGCCCGACATCCGATGGGCGGCAGAAGAAACGGCCACTACGCGGGAGCCGGGACGCAGCGCCGGCCACAGCCGGTTGACCAGGGCGAAGTGTCCCAAGTGGTTGGTGGCGAACTGGGACTCCCAGCCGTCGCCGACCCGGGCCTCGGGGCAGGCCATGATCCCGGCGCTGTTGATCATGAGATCGATGCCGCGTCCGCCGTCCAGGATCCCGTCGGCGAAGCCCGCGACACTGTCGAGATCGGACAGATCGAGCTCGCTGAGCTCGACGCGATCGATGCCGTCGACAGCGGCCCGGGCGGTGTCCGGGCGGCGCGCCCCGACGATGATGTCGGCCCCGGCGTCCGACAGCGCGCGGGTGGTCTCCAGGCCGAGGCCGGAGTACCCGCCGGTGACGACGGCGAGCCTGCCCGCCAGGTCGACTCCCTTGAGGACCTCGGCGGCCGTGGTGTCGCGTCCGAATCCCGAACCGATCTTGTGCTGCGGTGATGTCATGGCGCGAAGCGTACGACCTCGAGTCGGCTCGAGGCCAAGTTCGCCGAATGTCCGACGCGTCACGGGTTTCGCGGCCCCGAAGCGCCGGCACTGACCCGAGTGAGTGAGCGATCCCGGCTTCGGCGAGAATCAGTGATCGTGGAATCACCGTCCAAGCTGTCGACAGACATCAGCGGGCGTTTGAAGCGCGACGCTCACGGCCTGGTCGCCGCCGTCGTCCAGGAACACGACACCGGTGAGGTGCTCATGCTGGCGTGGATGAACGATGAGGCGCTCCACCGCACGCTCTCGACCGGGCGCGCCACGTACTTCTCCCGATCCCGGCAACGCCTGTGGGTCAAGGGCGAGACCTCCGGCAACACCCAGCGCGTGATGTCGGTGGCCCTCGACTGCGACGGCGACGCGGTGCTGCTGCGCGTCCGGCAGACCGGCCCCGCCTGCCACACCGGCACCCGCACCTGCTTCACCGGGCGCGAACTGCCGCTGGGGGAGGAGTCATGAGCAACCCGAAGCGCGTCATGACGATCGCGATCCTCGCCGGGCTCGCCTCCGCCGGGGCCGCGCTGTACGCCGCGACCCGCGTCTGGAGCCACACCAGCCACGCGCGCCCCTCCCCGCTGCCGCCCGAGACCATCACCCAGACCGGCGGCCAACTCGCCGCCTGGTCGGTCCCCGCCGCCGTGGTGGGCCTGGCCGGGGTCATCGCGCTGATCGCCACCGGCGGCGCCGCCCGACGCGTCGTGACCGCGTGCGTGGGGCTGGCCGGAATCGGCTGCGTCGCCGCGGGCGGCTACGGCAGCGTCACCGACACCGGCGTCTGGCCCGTCGTCACCCTGATCGCGGGGATCGCGGTGCTGGCCGTGGCGGTCGTGGCGTGGCAGCGCGGCCCGTCGTGGCCCACCATGTCCGCCCGCTACGACCGCGCCGAGGCCAAGCCGCGCGCCGCCGTAGCAGACGACCCCGCGGCGATGTGGGACGCCCTCGATAACGGAGTAGATCCGACCTCGCTTAGTATCGGCGAAACGGCGCCGGGAGAGGAGTGCGCGCGGTGAGTGTGCTCGACGAAATCATCGCCGGAGTCGCCGCCGACGTGGACGAACGCCAGCGACGAGTTCCGATGGATAAGATCCGTGCCCTTGCGGAGAAGACCCCCGGTCCCCTGGACGCCTTCGCGATCCTCAAGGGGCCCGGCGTCGGCGTCATCGCCGAGGTGAAACGCTCCTCACCGTCCAAAGGGGAGCTTGCCGAGATTCCCGACCCCGCGCAGCTGGCCTGCGAGTACGCCGCCGGCGGGGCCCGCGCGATCAGCGTCCTGACCGAGGCGAACTACTTCCGCGGCAACCTCGACGACCTGGACGCGGTGCGAGCCGCGGTGCGGGTTCCCGTGCTGCGCAAGGACTTCATCATCTCCAGCTACCAGGTGCACGAGGCGCGCGCCCACGGCGCCGACCTGGTGCTGCTCATCGTGGCCGCGCTCGAACAGAACGCCCTGGTGTCGCTTCTGGAGCGCGTCGAGTCGCTGGGCATGACCGCCCTGGTCGAGATCCACGACGAGGACGAGGCCGACCGCGCCCTGGCCGCCGGCGCCCGCGTCATCGGCGTCAACGCCCGCGACCTGCGCACCCTCAAGGTCGACAAGTCGGTGTTCGAACGCGTCGCCCCGGGCCTGCCCGCCGGGGTCGTCAAGATCGCCGAATCCGGCGTCCGCGACGCCCGCGACCTGCTGCGCTACGCGTCGGTGGGCGCCGACGCCGTGTTGGTCGGCGAGGGCCTGGTCACCAACAAGACCCCCCGCGAGGCCGTCGCCGACCTGGTGACCGCCGGAAGCCACCCGTCCACGCCCCGCCCGGTTCGATGAGCGCGCCGCGGCCCGACGCGTTCGGCCACTGGGGACGGTACGGA
Organism: Stackebrandtia sp.; assembly: GCF_035643755.1. NCBI lineage: Bacteria > Bacillati > Actinomycetota > Actinomycetes > Glycomycetales > Glycomycetaceae > Stackebrandtia > Stackebrandtia sp. The sequence goes on from NZ_DASQPW010000286.1 coordinate 9,158, forward strand.
GGCCGCTTCGTCCCCGAGGCGCTGGTCGTCGCCCTCGACGAGCTGGAGGCGGCGCATCAAAAGGCGCTGACCGACGACGCCTTCAAGGCCGAGTTCGCCACGCTGCTGCGCGAGTACGCCGGCTGCCCCTCCCTGCTGTACCACGCGAGGCGGCTGTCGGACGAGCTCGGCGTGCGGGTGCTGCTGAAGCGCGAGGACCTCAACCACACCGGCGCCCACAAGATCCGCAACGTGCTGGGTCAGGCGCTGCTCACCAAGCGGCTGCTCGGCAAGTCGCGCATCATCGCCGAGACCGGCGCCGGACAGCACGGCGTCGCCTCGGCCACCGCGGCGGCGTACCTCGATCTGGAGTGCACTGTCTACATGGGTGCCGAGGACTGCCGTCGGCAGGCCCTCAACGTGGCGCGCATGAGAATGCTTGGCGCCGAAGTGATCCCGGTGACCAACGGCTCGCAGACGCTGAAGGACTCCATCAACGAGGCGCTGCGCGAATGGGTGTCCACCGTCGACACCACGCACTATCTGCTGGGCACCGTCGCCGGGCCCCACCCGTTCCCGGCGCTGGTGCGCGACCTGGTGTCGGGCATCGGCACCGAGGCCCGCGCCCAATGCCTGGACCAGTTCGGGCGGCTGCCCGACGCGGTGGCCGCCTGCGTCGGCGGCGGCTCCAACGCCATGGGGATCTTCCACGCGTTCGTCGACGACGCCGACGTGGGCCTGTACGGCTTCGAGGCGGGCGGACGCGGCACCGGCATCGGCGAGCACGGCGCCACCCTGGCGCTGGGCAGCCCCGGCGTCCTGCACGGCGCGCGCAGCTACGTGATGCAGGACGACGACGGGCAGATCATCGAGTCCTACTCGATCTCGGCGGGCCTGGACTACCCGTCCGTCGGCCCCGAACACGCCTGGCTCAAGGACTCCGGCCGCGCCACCTACGAAGCCGTCACCGACGCCGACGCCATGGACGCCTTCAAGACGCTGTGCCGCACCGAGGGCATCATCCCCGCGCTGGAGAGCGCCCACGCCGTGGCCGGGGCGATCCGGCTGGCGCCGCGGCTGCGCGAGACGCACGGTGCCGACGCCACCATCGTGGTGTGCCTGTCGGGCCGCGGCGACAAGGACATGGAGACCGCCGCCGACTACTTCGGACTGACGGGAGACGCCCGGTGAGTGTCGCGTCCGCCTTCGCCGCCGCGCGCGCCGCCGGCCGCGCCGCCCTGGTCGGCTACCTGCCCGCGGGATATCCCACAGTGGATGATTCGATCGCGGCCATCAAGACCATGGTGGACGCCGGCTGCGACATCGTCGAGGTCGGCCTGCCCTACTCCGACCCGGTGCTGGACGGCCCCGTCATCCAGAAGGCCGCCGCCACCGCCCTGGCCAACGGGACCCGCACCCGCGAGGTGCTGCGCGTCGTGGAGTCCGCCGCGTCCTTCGGCGCCCCGGTGCTCGTGATGACCTACTGGAACCCGGTCGAGAAGCACGGCGTGGACGCCTTCGCCCGCGACCTCGCCTCCGCCGGGGGAGCCGGTCTGATCACGCCCGACCTGATCCCCGACGAGGCCGACGAATGGCTGGCCGCCTCCGACGCCCACGACCTGGACCGGGTGTTCCTGGTGGCGCCGTCGTCGACGCCCGAGCGCATCGCCCGCACCGTCGCGGCCACCCGCGGCTTCGTGTACGCGCAGTCCATCATGGGCATCACCGGCGCGCGCGACAGCACCTCCAGCGCCGCCCCCGCCCTGGTGGAGCGCACCCGCGCGGCCACGAAGCTGCCGATCGGCGTCGGGCTGGGCGTGCGCAACGGCGACCAGGCCGCCGAGGTCGCCGGCTACGCCGACGCCGTCATCGTGGGCTCGGCGATGGTCTCCTGCCTCGCCGACGCCGACGGCCCCGCCGCCGGTCTCGAGGCGCTGCGGACCCTGACCACCGACCTGGCCGACGGCGTGTCACGGGTCTCCACGTGACCCGGTAACGTGTCTCGCCGTGGACTACGCGTACATCCCCAGCCCCCCGAAAAGCGAGTGGGACATCCCGCTGCCCTTCTCCATTTTGGGCGTGGACCATATTCCGATCCGGGCCTACGCGCTGTGCATCATCGCGGGCATCATCGTCGCCTGCTGGATCACCGAGGCGCGGCTGCGTAAGCGCGGGGCCCCGCGTGGCTTCATCTTCGACCTGGCGATCTGGGCGGTGCCGTTCGGCATCATCGGTGGACGCATCTACCACCTGATCACCTCGCCGGACGCCTACTTCGGTTCCGGCCCCGACGCCAATCCGTGGAACGCCTTCGCGATCTGGAACGGCGGGCTCGGCATCCCCGGAGCCGTGCTGTTGGGCGGCGTCGGCGTGTGGATCGCCTGCCGCCTCGCCAAGGTGCCGTTCTCCATGGTGGCCGACAGCCTGGCCCCGGGATTGCCGCTGGCGCAAGCGATCGGGCGACTGGGCAACTGGTTCAACCAGGAGCTGTTCGGCAAGCCCACCACGCACTGGTGGGGCCTGAAGATCGACCCGATCCACCAGACCGACATCCCCGGCCAGTTCACCGGCGCCGCCGCCTACGAGCCGACCTTTCTGTACGAGCTGATCTGGGACGCGGGCATCGCGGGGCTCATCCTGTGGCTGGACCGCCGCTTCAAGTTCGGCGCCGGACGCGCCTTCGCCATCTACGTGCTGTGCTACGGCGTCGGCCGCTTCATCGTGGAGAGCCGCCGCATCGACATCGCCCACGCGTTCCTCGGCCTGCGGGTCAACGAGTGGATGTCGGTGGCCATGGTGGTCGGCGCGATCATCTACCTGATCCGGGTGCAGGGCAAGCGCCAGGCACTGATGCCCGACGCGGACGGCACGCTGCACCTGGTGGACTGGGAGCAGTACCGGCCCGGCAAGGAATGGACCGCGCCCGACACCGAGGACGCCGCGGCCGCCGACACCGACGCCGACACCGACGAGAACGCCGAATCCCCCACGGATCCCGACGACGATGCCGACGCGGACGAGGCCCCCGCCGACGCGGAGTCCGAGGCCGTCGCCGACGACGCCAAAAAGTAGGCGGCGATGTCGGCACAGCGTCGCGCGGTCATCGTGGGGGCGGGCATCGCCGGTCTCGCCACGGCGATCGCGCTGGAGAAGGCCGGTTGGCGGGTGGCCCTGCTGGAACGCGGGGACCGACTGCGCGGCGACAACAGCGGGGTCCTGTTGCGCCCCAACGCGGTTCGCGCGCTGCGGTCGCTGGATCTGGGCCTGGCGCTCGACGCCATCGCCACCCCGGTGGCCCAGGCGCGGCTGCGCCGCAGCGACGGACACGTCCTGGCCGCCGCCGACGCCGAGACCCTCGACCGCCCCGGCGCCCGCACCGTCGCCGTGCATCGCGCCGACCTGATCGAGGCGCTGGTGGCCGCGCTCGGCGACCGCGTCGAGGTCCACACCGGAATCACCGCGACCCACATCGACCTGGTGCACCCCGCCGCCGGCGACCGCCACCGCCGCTGGCAGGCCGACCTGCTGATCGGCGCCGACGGAATCGGCAGCGCGGTGCGCGCCGGCCTCGACGCCGCCAGCAAGGTGCGGGGCACCGCGCAGGTGGCGTTCCAGGCGATGATCCCGACTCACCGCGGCCAGGAACTCACCGACCTCGGCGGCGAGACCCGCGGCACCGGCGGACGCCGCTTCCTGTTCGTGCCCATGGGAAAGCGCGGCATCTATTGGATGGCGGTGGTGCGCGGCGGCCTGCGTCCGGAGCCCGCCAAGGTGCGGCACGAGCTGCTGGCCCGCTGGTTCGCCGACTGGCACGACCCCATCGGCGATCTGATCAAGAACACCCGCCCCGAGGAGATCACCCAGACGGAGCTGTCCCAGCTGCAGCCGCTGCCCCGCCACTTCACCCACATCGACGACGCCTCGGGCGCGGCGCTGGTGGGCGACGCGGCCCACGCCCTGCCCCCCGACCGGGGTCTCGGCGGCGGGCTGGCCCTCGAGGACGCCGTGACCCTGGGAATCTGCCTCACCGGCCGAGGCGTGGCCGACGGGCTGCGCCGCTACGAGGCCGAGCGCCGGCTGCGGGTTGTGAAGCTGTTCCGCGCCGCCCACCGGATGGACGCGGTGTTCGGCTCGCGCGGCAAGCTGCCCGCCGCCGTCCGCAACCGCCTGGCCCGCGCCACGGGCGAACACTGGTTCGGACGCGGCGCCCCGGGTACCGACGACTGGCGGCCCCCGGGCACCGATTGATCGGTCGCGGCCCCACGCGAGACGTCGAGCGCGCAGGCCGGCGCCTCGAAGTTGGCGTGATCGAACCAGGTGGCGCGGATGCGTGCGTTGTTGCCGTTCGGCGTCATCAGCGGCGATGCCGTGGCCCACGACCCACGACGCGAGCGTGGCGAGATACGCGTAGTGCGTCGTCGGCGTCCCCGTCAGCGCCGACAGGACGTTGAAGGTCGCGTCGGCGACGGCAGCGGGACGACCCTCACCAGGTCGTCGTCGCCGACACATTGACCACGATTCGGTTGCCGTCCAGCCGCAGACCCGCCAGGGCGCCGCGGGGAGGCCGGAATATCTCTCCCGCTCCGATGACCCCGATGCGTCTCATGCCGTCCATCCTCGCCCCCGAGGGAATCCGCGGACCGACCGGTGCTGTCGGCGGAATCACCCCGCCTGGTGATCGCCACTGTCGCACCCGTCCGTCACTATGGTGCGCGGAGGTGTGATCAGCGAGATGTCCTTTGGCCCTTACCGTGCGGTGCTCGCCCAGCCCGGAGTCAGGCGGCTCCTGTTGGGCGGTTTCCTTGCCCGTGTGCCGTACGCGGCCATGGGACTGTCGCTCACCCTCTTCGTGCGTTTCGGCCTGGACCAGGGCTATTTCGAGGCCGGGCTGGTCGGCGCGGCCTTCGTGATCGGTGCCGCGATCGGCTCGACTGTGCATGGACGCGTCGCCGACCGCGCGGGCATCCGCCCGGTGCTGGCACTGACGTCGGTGGCGATGGGTGCCTTCTGGCTCACCGTCCCGCTGATGCCGTATCCGGTGCTTCTGGGCCTGGCGCTGTTCGCCGGGGTGCTCAACCTCCCGGTCTTCATCGTGGTGCGTCAGCCCCTGGCGGCCATGATCCCCGAGGCGCAGCGCCGCACCGCCTACGCGCTGGACTCCACATTGGTCGAAATCACGTTCATGATCGGACCCGCGCTGGCCACCGTGATGTCGGCGGCGGCCGCGCCACAGATCATGCCGATCGCCATCGGCCTGTGGGCCCCCCTGGCCGGGGCCTTCCTGTGGTGGGTCAACCCGCGCACCCGCGCCGAGCACGAGACCACCGACGCCGTGCGGCCCCCGCGCCGCCAATGGCTGACCGGCCCCATGATCGCGATGCTCATCGCCGGGGTCGGCGCCACCGTGACCCTCGGCGGCTCCGACGTCGCCATCGTGTCCACCCTGGAGAGCCACTCCGAGATGGGGCAGGCGTGGGCCGTGATGGCGGTGTGGGCGCTGTACTCCCTGCTGGGCGGCTTCGCCTTCGGCACCACCGACCGTCACGTCAACCCCCTGGTGCTGCTGGCCGTCATGGGCGCCGCCACCATCCCGCTCGGCCTGCTCGGCAACTGGTGGCTGCTCGGCCTCGGCCTGATCCCCGCCGGGCTGGTCACCGCCCCCAGCATCGCCGCCAGCGTCGACCGGGTGTCCAAACTGGCGCCGCCGTCGGTGCGCGGCGAGGCCATGGGCATGCACGGCTCGGCCATCACGCTGGGCTCGGCGATCGGCGCCCCCCTGGTGGGCCTGGCCGTGGACCACATCGGCGCCCCCTGGGGCTTCGTGGCCGCCGGAGCGGGTTCCCTGGTCGCCACCGGCGGCGCCGCCCTGCTGGCGCGCACCCGCGACCGCGGCGACACCCCGGCCGAACCCCGGCCCGCCGCGGCCACCGCCTGATCGCGGGCCCCATCGGGCTGCGTACGATAATCGGCGTTGCCTTAACTTCCTCGCCAAACCGGGAGCCGAAAACCGTGTACCGCACCAACCGCGCCGGTGAGCTGCGCGCCGCCGATGTCGACAAGACCGTCACGCTGTCCGGCTGGGTGGACCGCCGCCGCGACCACGGCGGCGTGGAGTTCATCGACCTGCGCGACGCGTCCGGTGTGGCCCAGGTGGTGTTCCGCGACTCCGAGGCGGCCAAGCAGGCACACGAGCTGCGCAACGAGTTCTGCGTCCAGGTGACCGGCGTGGTGTCGCGCAGGCCCGACGGCAATGAGAATCCCGAGCTGCCCACCGGCGAGATCGAGGTGGTGGCCGACCGGCTGACGGTGCTGTCGTCGGCGGCCCCGCTGCCGCTGCCCATCGACGACAAGGTCGACGTCGGCGAGGACGTCCGGCTCAAGCACCGCTACCTGGACCTGCGCCGCACCGGCCCCGCCACCGCCATCCGGCTGCGCAGCGAGGCCAACCGGATCGCCCGCGAACTGCTGCACGACGAGGGCTTCGTCGAGATCGAGACCCCGACCCTCACCCGGTCCACGCCGGAGGGCGCCCGCGACTTCCTGGTGCCGGTGCGCCTGCAGCCGGGCACCTGGTACGCGCTTCCGCAGTCGCCCCAGCTGTTCAAGCAGCTGCTCATGGTGGCCGGGTTCGAGCGGTACTACCAGATCGCCCGCTGCTACCGGGACGAGGACTTCCGCGCCGACCGGCAGCCGGAGTTCACCCAGCTGGACATCGAGGCGTCCTTTGTGGTGGAGGACGACATCATCGCGCTGGGGGAGAAGGTGGTGACCGCGCTGTGGAAGAACCTCGCGGGCCACGAGATCACCGGCGCGATCCCGCGCATCACCTGGCGCGAGGCCATGGGCCGCTACGGTTCCGACAAGCCGGATCTGCGCTTCGGCGTCGAGCTGGTCGACCTGTCGTCCTATCTGGAGGGAAGCGAGTTCCGGGTGTTCTCGGGCGCGCTGGCCGCCGGGGGACACGTGGGCGCGGTCGTGATGCCCGGCGGGGCCTCGCAGACCCGCAAGCAGCTCGACGGCTGGCAGGACTGGGCGAAGGCCCGCGGCGCCAGGGGATTGGCGTACGTGCTGTTCGACGAGCACACCGGCGAGCCGCGCGGCCCGGTCGCCAAGAACCTGTCGCAGGCGCACTTGGACGGACTGGCCGCCGCGACCGGCGCCAAGCCCGGCGACGCGGTGTTCTTCGCCGCCTCCGCCGACAAGATCGAGGCCCTGGAACTGTTGGGGGCGGCCCGTCTGGAGATCGGACGGCGCTGCGAACTCATCAATGAGGACGAATGGGCGTTCTGCTGGGTGGTGGATGCCCCCATGTTCGGCAAGACCGACGAGGGCGGCTGGACCTCCCTGCACCACCCGTTCACCTCGCCGAACTCCGACTGGGCCGCCAACTTCCAGGACGACCCGGGCGAGGCGCTGGCGTACGCGTACGACATCGTGTGCAACGGCAACGAGATCGGCGGCGGTTCGATCCGTATCCACGACGCCGAGATGCAAAGCCGGGTCTTCGAGACCCTCGGCATCGACGAGGCCGAGGCGAGCGAGAAGTTCGGCTTCCTGCTGGAGGCGTTCCAGTACGGCCCGCCGCCGCACGGCGGAATCGCCTTCGGCTGGGACCGGGTCTGCACGCTGCTGTCCAAGGCGGACTCGATCCGCGAGGTGATCGCCTTCCCGAAGAGCCGCGGCGGCCACGACCCGCTGACCGGCGCCCCCACCACCATCACCGCGCAGCAGCGCAAGGAGGCCGGTGTGGACGCCAAACCCGAGGCCAAGCAGCAGTCCTGACAGCGGGGCTCGGTGGCGTCAGGTCACCGAGAAGCCGCCGTCCACGTAGATCTCCTGTCCGGTGAGATAGGACGACGCCGCGCTGGCCAGGAAGACGGTGGTGCCGGCGAAGTCCTGCGGCAATCCGTTGCGGCCCACCATGGTCCGCGCCGCTAGGGCGTCGGCGCGGCCCGAGGCGACGTGCACGTGACCCAGGCGGGTGAGCACGAAGCCGGGGACCACCGTGTGACAGCAGACCCCGCGCCCCGACCACGCCTCGGCCTGGGACCGGGTCAGGCCCGTGATCGCGGCCTTGGACACCCCGTAGGCGCCGCTGTTGCCGAAGGCGCGGTGCGCCTGCTGCGAGCCGACGTTGATGACGCGTCCCCAGCCGCGCTCGGCCATCCCGGGCCCGAAGCGTTGGCCCAGCAGGAAAGCGGCGTCGACGTTGACCCTCATGCACAGGTCCCAGTCGTCGGCCGACAGCTCGTCCATGTGCGGGCGGGGGTTGACGCCCGCCGCGCACACCAGGATGTCGGGCTCGCCGACCGCGGCGACGGCCTCGTCGGCGGCGCGGGCCACCTGGGAGCGGTCGGCCAGGTCGGCCGACACCGCCCGCGCCGTCACACCCGCGGCCTCCAGCTGTTGGACGGCCGCGGCCAGGCCCTCGGGTTGCCGCGCCACGATGGCGACCCTGGCGCCCGCGCGGCCCAGGGCCTCGGCCATGGCGAAGCCGATTCCGGTGCTGCCGCCCGTGACCAGGGCGACGCGACCGTCCAATCCGAACATTTCTCTCAGGTACGCCGACATTGGCGGATCATATCCGCGCCACCTCAAGAAACAGCCCGATCCACTGCGTGGGAGTGACGTAGCCGACCACGGCCCGCGGGTCCACGCCGACGTGTCGAAACGCCGCGCCCACCGCGCGGGAACCGTACGGGTGGCGCAGCGAGGCGGCCAGGCTGCCGCCGACCCCCGAGAATCCCCGCTCCACGAAGCGCCGGTACTCGCCCAGCGCCTCGCGGGGCACCAGCGGCAGCGGGCGGCGCGTCAGCCGCAGGATTCCCGAGTCCACCCGCGGCACGGGGTCGAACTTCTCGCGCCCGACGCGGCCCGCGAGCTCCCATTCGAAGCGCGGCCAGGTGGACACGGTGAGCAGGCTGTGGCGCCCGTAGTCGCCCGAGCGCTTGCGGGCGTATTCCAGCTGCGTCACCAGGGTGGCGCCGGTGAGGGCGCGCGCTTCCAGGCACCACTGGACGATGGACGAGGTGCGGGAGTACGGAATGTTGGCCACCACGGCGAAGTCGCCGCGCGGCGGCGAGGTGGACAGGAAGTCGCGGTGTACACAGTGCACCCGCGGGTCGTCGGCGAAGCGGTGGCGCAGGCGGCGCGACAGCGCCGGGTCGAGCTCGTAGGCCAGCACCTTGCGGGCCTTGCGGGCGATGGCGCGGGTGAGGATGCCGTCGCCGGGTCCCGCCTCGACGATCAGGTCGTCGCGGGTGACGCCCGCGAGGCGCACCACGGCGGCGGCCACCGCCGGGTCGGTGAGGAAGTTTTGCGACAGGTGTCGGCGATTGCGTGACATGCGTTGAGTCCCTTTTGGAAGACAGGCAGGCCACAAAGGACACGATAGTCGCGTGTGGAAATCGGGAGAATGAAGCGGCCCGCCTTGAGATGAATGGTTGCCTCAAGGGGCCTCGACCGCGCGACCCATCGGTCGGCAGACGCCGTCAGATAAACGAAAGCGGGGCGTCGCGGCCGAAGCCTACGCCGCCGCCCGCGGACGCGCCACGAGCGCGTGGGACCAGGCGGCGAGCGCTTGGCCGTTGATGTCTATTTCTCCCACGCCGCGAGACGATACGCCGTCGCCGGCGCCGGGCGCAAGCGGGTTTCGGGGGGACTGTGAATTCGGGCACCTGGCGGGTTCGCGACCGCCGTCGCGTGGCAGACTTCTGGATGACCAGCATGCGCGCTGGCGGGGTCGGTGAAATTCCGAACCGGCGGTTAAAGCCCGCGACCCGATCGCATCCAGCGATCGGTTGACTCGGTGAGATTCCGGGGCCGACGGTGAGAGTCCGGATGGTAGTTGGCGCGCGAGTGTACGCATCGTCCGATGTGTACGCGACTCGCTGTTTCCCCGCCTGCCGTGTGCCCATACCGTAGGTAAGGGAACACGAGGAATGTTTACCGGAATTGTCGAAGAACTCGGCGAGATCGTCGAGATCGTCCCCGGCGGGCTGTCGATTCGCGGCCCGCTCGTCACCTCAGACGCACGCCACGGCGACTCGATCGCCGTCAACGGCGTGTGCCTCACCGTCGTCGCCGTCGACGGCGACGTCTTCACCGTCGACGTCATGGGCGAGACCTACCGTCGCACGGCCCTGGAGACGCTGAAGCGCGGCGACGTCTGCAACCTGGAACGCGCGGTGCGCGCCGACGCCCGGCTCGGCGGTCACATCGTCCAGGGCCACGTGGACGGCGTGAGCTGGATTCTGTCGCGCGAACCCGCCGCCGAGTGGGAGACCGTCACCTTCTCCATCCCCGATGGACTGTCGAAGTACATCGTGGAGAAGGGTTCGGTCGCCGTCGACGGCGTGTCGCTCACCGTCACCGCGGTTGACGGAGGCTCGTTCAGCGTCGGCCTGATCCCGACCACCCTGAAGCTGACCACCTTGGGGCACAAGCAAGGCGGCGACAGCGTCCACCTGGAAACCGACGTGCTGGCTCGGCACGTGGAGAAGCTGATGGGAGCCGCGGCATGACCACTGTGGAAACCGTCGCCTCCGCGATCGCGGACATCGCCGCGGGCAAGCCCGTCATCGTCGTCGACGACGCCGACCGCGAGAACGAGGGCGACCTGATCTTCGCCGCGGAGAAGGCCACGCCCGAACTGTTGGCCTTCATGATCCGCTACACCTCGGGCTACATCTGCGCGCCGTTGACCACCGCCGACGCCGACCGCCTCGGGCTGCCGCCGCAGTTCCACACCAACCAGGATCGGCGCGGCACCGCCTACACCGTGACGGTGGACGCCCGCGACACCGCCAGCACGGGGATCTCGGCCGCCGACCGCTGCCACACCATCCACCTGCTGGCCGACCCCGACACCAAACCCGAGGACCTGACCCGTCCCGGCCACATGGTTCCCCTGCGGGCCATGGACGGCGGCGTGCTGCGCCGCCCTGGCCACACCGAGGCGGCCATCGACCTGGCGGTGCTGGCGGGCCTGCGTCCCGCGGGCGTGCTGTGCGAACTGGTCAACGACGACGGCACCATGAAGCGCCTACCCGACCTGCGCGAATTCGCCGACGAGCACGGCCTGCGCCTGATCAGCATCGCCGACCTGATCGCCTACCGCCGCCACACCGAACAGCAGGTCACCAGGGCCGCCGACACCAAGCTGCCCACCGCGCACGGCGAGTTCCGCGCCATCGGCTATCGGAGCGAGATCGACGGCGGCGAGCACATCGCGCTGGTGCGCGGCGAGATCGGCGACGGTGCCGACGTCCTGGTGCGGGTGCACTCCGAGTGCCTCACGGGCGACGCCTTCGGCTCGCTGCGTTGCGATTGCGGGCCCCAGTTGCAGGCCGCGATGCGCGCGGTGGCGGCCGAGGGCCGCGGCGTGGTGCTGTACATGCGCGGCCACGAGGGGCGCGGCATCGGCCTGCTGCACAAGCTCCAGGCATACCAGCTCCAGGACGGCGGACGCGACACAGTGGACGCCAACCTGGATCTGGGTCTGCCCGCCGACGCCCGCGACTACGGCACCGGGGCACAGATCCTCGCTGATCTCGGCGTCACGTCGATGCGGCTGCTGACCAACAATCCCGCCAAGCGCGCGGGCATCGAGGGCTTCGGACTCACCGTCAACGGCCGGGTCCCGCTGCCCGGCGCGGTGCGCCCCGAGAACCTCGCGTACCTGCGCACCAAGCGCGACCGCATGGGCCACCTGCTGGAGAACCTGGAGGCCGTCTGATGGCCGGATACGGCGCACCCGCCGAGGTCGCCGCGGACGCCGCGGGACTGCGGCTCGGCATCGTCGCGACGCGTTGGCACGCCGACCTGGTGGACCAGATGGTGGACCGCGCTCGGGCCGCCGCCAAGGCCAGCGGCGTCACCGACGTCCGCGTGGCCCGGGTGGCGGGTTCGGTGGAGCTTCCCGTGGTGGCCCAGGCCCTGGCGCGCCGCTGCGACGCGGTGGTGGCGCTGGGCGTGGTGGTGCGCGGCGACACCGCGCACTTCGACTACGTGTGCAAGGCCGTCACCGAGGGCCTCACCCGGGTGGCGCTGGACGAATCCACCCCGGTGGCGCACGGCGTCCTGACCGTCAACACCGACGCCCAGGCCCGCGACCGCGCGGGCTTCGCCGACTCCAGTGAGGACAAGGGCTGGGGCTCGACGGTGGCGGCCCTGGACGCCGCGCTGACGATCCGCGCTCTGGAGTGATCACCCGGCGTCTGCGATCTTCCACTGTCCATAGTCGTCGGACATGGCGCGGTCACGATCGCAGGCGCCCCCGGCGATCGTGACGTTGTTGTCGTACTGCTGCATGCTGAGGCCCTGGCGCCAATGCGGGTCGTCAGGGTCCTTGCGCGCGCTTTCCGAGGGGAATCCGCTCCAGGCGTAGGTTTGCCACAGCCACTGGATTCCCTTGCCCGCCATGTAATCCACGACGCGTCGGCCGCCGTACACGCCGACCCGCTCCTTGCCGATCACCGAGGCGGCGCCCTCGAGATACGCATAGCAGGTGGACAGTTGGTCGGCGGTGGCGTCGAAGTCCACCGAGAAGTAGATCGGCCTGTCGTCTCCGCCGCCGGCCGCCCTGTGCAGGCGATCGGCCTCGGTGGCGAACGTGGCCCCGGAGTCGCGTCCCTTCAGGGCATCGCCGGATTCGTTCTCCCAGTTGGACACCACGAACAGGCCGGCGTCGTTGAGCTTGCCGACCTCGGACTTGGACATGTTCTTGTCGTCGTTGTACGACAGGTACCGCACGGCGAACTTCGCGCCGTAATCGGACAGACCGGAGGGTGAGGGTCGGTCGTAGGAGTAATCGACACCTTCAGTGGGCATTTCGACTCCTCTCGAGTGAGGACGATGCGTTACCTCCATGGTATCCGGCTAGTGACGCAACGCAAACGGCGTTCGCGCCCAATCGGCCACTGTGGATGACAGGGCGGCGCGCGGGACGCGGCGATCACATCGTCCCGACGCGGGGGCTTTGGCCAGGTGGTCGCGGATAGGATGCGACGTGATCTCACCAGACAAGCAGGGGTACCGATCACACGTGAAGACATTCGAGCAGTTGTTCGCCGAACTGTCCGCCAAGGCCGAGGCCCGGCCCGCCGGGTCCGGTACGGTCGCGGCCCTGGACGCGGGCGTCCACGCCATCGGCAAGAAGGTGGTCGAGGAGGCCGCCGAGGTGTGGATGGCCGCCGAGCACGAGGGCCGCGAGCGCACCGCCGAGGAGATCTCGCAGTTGCTGTATCACCTGCAGGTGTTGATGCTCGCCTCCGATTTGTCCATTGAAGACGTTTATCGGTACCTGTAGGAGACACCCATGCTGCGCATAGCCGTACCCAACAAGGGCGCGCTGTCGGAGGCCGCCTCGGCGATGCTGATCGAGGCCGGATACCGGCAACGCCGCGCCGCCCGCGACCTGACCGCCACCGACGAGCCCAACGGGGTGCAGTTCTTCTACCTGCGGCCCCGCGACATCGCCACCTACGTCGCCTCCGGCGACCTCGACCTGGGCATCACCGGGCGGGACCTGCTGGTGGACTCCCGGGCCGACGCCGCCGAGGTGATGGGGCTGGGCTTCGGCGGCTCCACCTTCCGCTACGCCGCCGCGCCCGGCACCGCCGCCGCGGTGTCGGATCTTCAGGGCAAGCGGATCGCCACGTCCTTCACGGGAGTGGTGGCGGCCAACCTGGAGGCCAGCGGGGTCACCGCCACCGTGGTGCACCTGGACGGCGCCGTGGAGAACGCCGTGGGCCTCGGGGTCGCCGACGCGGTGGCCGACGTGGTGTCCACCGGGGCCACCCTGCGCCAGGCGGGTCTGGAGATCTTCGGCGAACCGATCATGACGTCCGAGGCGATCCTGATCGCCCGCGACGGCGGTGCCGGCGGCGCGGCCGTCGACAACCTGGTGCGCCGCCTCCAGGGCGTGCTGGTGGCCCGGCGCTACGTCATGCTCGCCTACGACGTGCACGCCGAGGACCTGGAGCGCGCCTGCGCCCTGACGCCGGGCATCGAGTCGCCCACCATCTCGCCGCTGCAACGTGAGGGATGGGTGGCGGTGGAGTCGATGACGCCGCGCGGCGAGATCCACCGCATCATGGACGACCTGTATGCCTTGGGGGCCAGGGGAATCCTGGTGACCGACATCCACGCCTGCCGGATATGAACGTGATTGTCCGCCCGCGGTCGCCACGCCGGACGATCCCGGTGTGGCTGGCGCTCGCCCTGTCGGTGGCCGGGGGCGGCTGCGGGGCGGCGCAGGCGGCCGTCAACGGGCACCTGGGGGAGCGGCTCGGTTCGCCGGTGCTGGCGGCCGGGGTGTCCAACACCTTCGGCGGCCTGCTGTTCATCATCGCGACGCTGGCCCTGACCCGGGTGCGCACCGGCCTGGGCCGGATCTGGCGCGACCGGCTTCCACTGTGGATGTACAGCGGCGGGCTGTTCGGCGCGTTCTTCGTGTTCGCCGGGGCCTACGCCGCCCCGCTGATCGGCGTCGCGTTGTTCACGGTGGCCCAGGTGTGCGGAAACACCATGGGCGCCTTGGGCTGCGACGCCGTCGGACTCGGCCCGTCGGGGCGGCTGCGCATCACCGTTTTCCGTCTGACCGGCGCGATCACCGCGATCGTCGCGGTGGCCGTCGCCCAGGCCGGGCGGGAGCTGCACGCCGCCGCGTGGTGGCTGGTGCCGCTGGTCGTGGTGGTCGGCATCGGCCTGTCGCTCCAGGCCGCCCTGAACGGGCGGGTCAACGAGATCGCGGGCAATCCACTGTCGACGGGCCTGGTGAACTTCACGGTCGGCACCGTCGCCCTGTACCTGGTGATCGGGGTGCTGGCGCTGGCCGTCGGGTTCGGCGACTTCCGATTCCCGCCCCAGCCGTGGCTGTACCTGGGCGGGCTGCTGGGCTCCGCCCTGCTGCTGTGCTCGGTGATCGCGGTGAAGCGGATCGGCGTACTGCGCATGGCGCTGGGCATCCTCGCGGGCCAGCTGGCCGGCGCCCTGGCGATCGACATCGCTGGCGGACGGGTGCCCTCGGCGTTCACCATCGCGGGCCTGGCGCTGACGGCCGTGGCCGGTGCGCTGGCCGGAAGGGGCGCCCGCGCGCCCTCGGACGCGGACGTCCAGCGGCTCACAAGCCGTCGATGAAGGCGCGCAGCCGCTCGATCAACGGTCCACTGTGGCGTGCCCAGGTGAAGTGGTCCAGCTCGGTCCCGGCCGTGTCGCGGCGGTAGCGGTACTCCTCGACCCGCGCCGAGGCGAGCTTGGCGGTGAGGAAACGGCTGGTGACCTCCGGGGTGTGCTTGTCGCCCTGCATGGTCACCGCCAGCACCGGTAGCTTCAGCTCCGCGAGTCCCGCCTCGGAGTCGCGGCCGTCGAGGCGGGGGAACCTGCCGGTGCGCACCGTGTGGGCCCAGTCGCCGATCAGCCGGCGGGGTTGACGTCCGGCGAAACCGTAGCCGGGCCAGTGTCCATAGAGGGCGGACGTGGTGGTCATGACGCGCGCCAGACCCGACACCATCACGCCGCGCGGGCCGTACAGCGCGCCGTACGGCAGCCCCGAGGCCAGCACCGCCACGCCGCGCACGTCCAGGCCCGTGGGGCGCTGGCGGGCCAGGTGCAGCAGGGCCAGCTGCCCGCCCAGGCTGTGCCCCATGAACAGCACGGGCCGCCCGGCCAGTTCGTCCCGGACGAGGTCGCACAGGGCGTCGATGTCGTCGAGCAGCTCCTGGTAGCCGAAGTCGACCGCGCGGGCGGGGCGCGGCATGCTCGAACCGGTGCCGCGCATGTCGGCCACGGTGACGTCGGCGCCGCCTGAGCCCAGCGCCACGGCGAAGCGGCGGTAGTACCCGGCGGGCACCCCCATCGCGGGCAGCATGACCACGGCGGGCCCGTCGTCACACCGGTAGCGGTGCACACCGAGCCGGAACCCGTCGCCGTCGATGTACTCCTGCGCGTAGTCGGCCATGCCGCCATGTTACCCGCCGGTAATAAGACGGCTCGCCCGTCGCCCCCGCGCGTGCGTATCGTGGCGGCATGACCCTGACACAGGTGCGCGACTGGATCGACGCGGCGGACAAGGTCACGGTGTTCACCGGTGCCGGGGTGTCCACCGAATCCGGCATCCCCGACTACCGGGGCCCCTCGGGCACCTGGACCGTCGACCCGGACGCCGCCAAGTACGTCGATATCGACTACTACGTGCGCGATCCCGAGATCCGCAAGCGCTCCTGGGCGCGTCGGCGCGACCACGCCGCCTGGACCGTCGAACCCAACGCCGCCCACCGCGCCCTGGTCCGCCTGGAGGAACGCGGAAAGCTCAACCGGCTCATCACCCAGAACATCGACGGCCTGCACCAGAAGGCGGGCACCAGCCCCGACCGGGTGCTGGAGGTGCACGGCAACATCTTCGGCGTGCTGTGCCTGAAGTGCGGCGCCGAGACCTCGATGCGCGAGGCCCTGGACCGGGTCGACGCGGGCGAGGAAGATCCACAGTGTCTCGACTGTGGAGGGATGCTGAAGTCGACGACGGTGTTCTTCGGCCAGAGCCTGGACCCGGTGGTGCTGCGGCACAGCGCCGAGGCGGCGGCCGACTGCGAGGTGTTCGTCGCGGTGGGCACCTCGCTGACGGTCTACCCGGCCGCGGGCCTGGTGGACGTGGCGCTGGAGGCGGGCGCGCGGGTGGTGATCTGCAACGCCGAACCCACGCCGTTCGACCACAGGGCCGACGCCGTCCTGCGCGAGCGGGTGGGAGAGGTGCTGCCCGCGATCGTCGGCCAGACGGCCTAGTCGTCCTTGTCGGACCCTCCGGCGGCGGACTCGGGCCTGAACCACAACTTGGCCGCCGGCTGCGTCAGCATCGCCAGCGCGGCGATGGCGGGAAGGATCACGATGCAGGCCAGGATGCCCGCGTTCAGATAGCTGATCGGCACGAGGAGACACTGGGCCACGATCGTGATCAACCGCAGCGACTTCTGGCGGGTGACGAAGCGCAGCGCCAGAGCCGCCAGCACCAGCCCCAGCACGGCCAGCAGGATCGTGTACGTCCACGCCTGCGGGAACGGGTAGTCCGCCACGTGCTTGATCTTGCCGCTGGTGAGCTGCGAGACCTTGGCGTCGGACATCCTGCCGACCTGGACGAGCGTGAAGCCCTGCCAGGCCCCGCCGAGCACGCACAGGGCCGCCTGGACGTACATGAGGATCCGGGCGATCTTGACGGGCGTGGGAATGTTCGACGCATCGGAGCCGGAGAACTTATCCGGCGACAAGAGACTCATGGCCGTCGATTATCCAGATCAGTGGTGGAACCAACGACGCGCCACCCGACCCAACAGCGCCGCGAACGCGAAAAGGGACACCGCGGCCGCCACACCCACGACCCACCAGTTGATCCCCAGGACCCCGACCCACACCAGTCCCACGAGGCTGGCCACCTCGATCAGCACCAGAAGCAGCCACAGCCAGCGCCACTGGTAGCGCATCAGCAGGGTGAGCAGAAACAGCACCACGCCGCCGACGGCGAAGCCGATCGCGATCCGATACGGGTGGTGCGCCGTCACCAGGTTCGGCTCCCAGGCGTTCTTGTACTTGTGGATCGCGGCGAAGCCGCCGCCCACCAGCACGGCCAGGAGCGCCTGCACCCACAACGTCCGCCGCGCCGATTTCGCCGAGGGCGGCATGGGGTTGAGCTGCTTGGCCATGGGCCGATCTCCTTGTCGAATGTCACGTGGGGCGCTGTGCAGGTTATCGGGTGGACGTCGCACACCTGAATGCGACCCGGCTCACGCGAGCCGATCGCCGGTGCGGCCCGCCACGAGCGCGGCGAGGATCGCGTCGATGGCGAACGCCGTGGACTGGGGCAGATCCACCGCGCCGTCGTCCAGGAGCCACTGCACCTGGAGGCCGTCCATGACGCCGATGATGGCCGAGGCGGCGGTGTCCAGCTCGGACTCCGAGGGCATCCTCTCCGGGTCGCAGATCTGCCGCAGCGAACGGATCAGCATGACCCGCAGCTCGGTGAAGCGGTCGCGGAAGTAGTCCTGGGCGGGGTGGTTCTCGGTGACCGAGTCGGCCGACAGCACCGCGTAGGTCTGCACGATGCCGGGGCGCTTGGCGTTGTAGCGGGCCGTGGCCACCAGGTGCTTGAACAGGGCCATGCCCTCGGGCGGGTGCTTGCCCTCCAGGTCCTGGACGTCCTGTTCGTCGCGGTAGTCCAGCACGGCCAACAGCAGCTGGTTCTTGGACCCGAAGTGGTGCAGGATGCCGGCGTGGGTCATGCCGACCTGTTCGGCGATCTCGGTCAGCGAACCGCTCTTGTATCCGCGTGTGCCGAAGATCTCGGTGGCGGCGCGCAGAATCTCCTTGCGGCGCAAGGCGGTGCGCTCCTCGCGCTGCCGCCGTCGATCGTCCGGTTCGGAACGTGCCATGTAGTCACCTTACGTTGTGGGCTCGGAAGTCACTGACGCCTCAGGTGAGCGGGCAGGTCCTCCAGCGGACGTCGATGGTGCAGGCAGGCGACCCGGCGCCGCGGCTCGTCGTCGCCGAAGACGGTCGCGGTCAGGTCCGGTCGCTCGTGGCCGCACGCGTCGAAGGCCACGGGGCAGCGGGGCGCGAAGGCGCAGCCGGACGGCAGGGCCTGGAGGTCCGGCGGTGAGCCGGGAATCCCGCCCAGCTTGCGGCGCGGGCCGTGCAGCGGCGGGAACGACGACAGCAGGCCCTCGGTGTAGGGGTGGCGGGGCGCGGAGTAGATGTCGCGGGCCGGGGCGTCCTCGACGATGCGCCCGGCGTACATGATGGCGATCCGGTCGGCCAGTTCCACCAAAAGGGACATGTCGTGGGTGATGAAGATGACCGAGAATCCCGCCCGAGCCCGCAGTTCCATGATCTGCTCGACGATCTGGCGCTGCATCACCACGTCGAGGGCGGTGGTGGGTTCGTCCATGATGACCACCTGCGGCTCCAGCGCCAGCGCCATGGCGATCATGACGCGCTGCCGCATCCCGCCGGACAACTGGTGCGGGTAGTCGTCGAGGCGGTCGGGGGAGATGCCCACCATGTCCATCAGTTCGACCGCGCGGGCGCGCGAGCGGGCGCGGGACGTCTTGGGGCGGTGGGTGGCGATCATGTCGGTGAGCTGCCGTCCGACGCGGTACACCGGATTCAGGGAGTTCATCGCGCCCTGGAACACGATGGCCGTGTCGTCCCAGCGGCTGGCACGCAGCTCGGAGTCGCTGGCGCGCAACAGATTCAGGGACCGATCATCCCGAGTGGAGGTGAAGGTCACCTCGCCGCCGGTGATGACGCCCGGCGGCGGCAACAGGCGGGTGGCCGCGTACGCCAGCGTGGACTTTCCGCAGCCGCTTTCGCCGGCGAGACCGAGCACCTCGCCCGCGTGCAGGGTGAGGCTGACGTCGCGCAGGGCGTGCACGGCGTTGTCGTCGTACCCGTAGTCGACGCTGAGCGAGTCGATGTGCAGTACCGGGTCGTTCATGACCCCTCCCGTCCGTCGGTTCCCCGATAGACCGGCGTGAAGCCGACCCTCGCCCGGATACGCTTGGCGCGCAACAGCTTGGCGTCGCGCCCGGTGGTGCGCAGCCGGGGATTGACGAATTCGTCGATGCCGAAGTTGATCAGGGTCAGCGCGGTGCCGACCGCGGCGATGCACAGCCCCGCGGGCACGAACCACCACCAGGCGCCCTGGTCCAGGGCCTGGTTGTTCTGCGCGAAGAACAGGATGGTGCCCCAGTTCCAGTCGGAGATGCTGGTGACGCCGATGAACGCCAGCGTGATCTCCGACAGGATCGCGAAGATCACCGTCCCGATGAAGCTCGTCGTGATCACCGCGGTCAGGTTGGGCAGGATCTCGAAGAACACCAGGCGCGGCAGGCTCTCGCCGTTGGCGCGCGCCGCCTCCACGAAGTCCCTGCGGCGCAGGGACAGCGTCTGCGCCCTGACCACCCGCGAGCACCACGCCCAGCCGGTCAGGGAGATCACCAGCGCCACGGTGATGCCGCCGGCGTCGGGCAGCTGACCGGCGACGATGATGATGAGCGGCAGCGCCGGAATCACCAGGAAGATGTTGGCCAGCAGGGAAAGCAGCTCGTCACCCACGCCGCCCAGGAACCCGGCGGTGACACCGACGATGACGCTGAGGACGGTGGCCAGCAGCCCCG
The DNA here is from genome assembly GCF_035643755.1 of Stackebrandtia sp. Classification (NCBI taxonomy): domain Bacteria; kingdom Bacillati; phylum Actinomycetota; class Actinomycetes; order Glycomycetales; family Glycomycetaceae; genus Stackebrandtia; species Stackebrandtia sp. The sequence continues at coordinate 29,302 of NZ_DASQPW010000286.1, forward strand.
CCAACAGGCCCACCACCAGCACGCCCCGGGTGCCCACCAGCAGCTGGGACAGCACGTCCTGGCCGGTGTTGGTGGTGCCCAACAGGTGCGCCCCCGACGGGGGTCGCAGGACGTCCGGCCCGGTGTGGCCGGGGTCGTAGGGGGCGAGCAGGTCGCCGACGAGCGCCAGCAGCACGAAGAACCCGAGGATCGCCAGACCCACCTGGGTCTTGCGGTTCTTCAAGAACAGCAGCCGACTGGAGGCGCGGCGGGCCGGAGCCGGGGTTGTCTCCACTGTGGTGGTAACCATCTTCTCAGGCCTCCCTGCGGATGCGCGGATCGAGCATGGTGTACACCACGTCGGCGATCATGTTGGCCACCAGCACCGACAGCGTGATGATCAGAAAGACGCCCTGCATCAGCGGGTAGTCCTTGGACCCCACCGCCTTCCACAGCACGTAGCCGATGCCGGGGTAGGAGAACACCATCTCGGTCACCAGCGTCCCCGACACGATGAAGCCCAGGGACAACGCGAAGTTGGAGACGTTGGGCAGCACCGCGTTGCGGGCGGCGTAGCCGAACATCACGGTGCGCTCCTTCAGGCCCTTGGCGTGCGCCACCGTCACGTAGTCCTCACTGGACACCGTGACCATCATGTTGCGCATGCCGAGGATCCAGCCCGCCACCGAGCTCACCACGATGGTGAGGGCGGGCAGGATGCCGTGCGAGACCACCGATCCGATGAACGCGCCGTCGAACGACGGGATCAGGGCCGGGTCCCAGCCGCCGCTGGCGGGGAAGAGCTGGGCGCCCTCGGCGAACACCGCGATGGCGATCAGCGCGATCCAGAAGTACGGCACCGCCGAGAAGAACGTCGACACCGGAAGCATCCCGTCCAGCCAGCTGCCGCGTCGCCAACCGGCGTACACCCCGGCCAGCGTCCCCAGCACGAAACTGATCACCGTGGACAGTCCGACCAGGCCCAGGGTCCACGGCAGCGACTGCGAGATCACCTCCGACACCGGGGTCGGGAAGAACGAGAACGACAGGCCGAAGTCGCCGTGGAGGATGTTGCCCCAGTACTCCAGGTACTGCTGCCACAGTCCGGCCTGCTTGTCGAGTCCGAACAGGACGTACAGCGAGTGGGTGGCGTCGCTGCTCAGCTGCCCGTGATACTGGTTCAACAGCGCCTTCACGGGGTCGCCGGGCAGCATCCGCGGGATGAAGAAGTTCAGCGTGATGGCCGCCCACGCCGTCACCAGGTAGAACGCCGCGCGGCGCAACAGATACTTCACGACGCGTCCTCCCCGGCGTACAGCCAGCAGGCGCTGAGCTGGTCGTCGTTGGCGGAGAAGAACGGCGGCACCTCGACGCGGCAGCGGTCCATCGCCTGTGGACACCGCGGATGGAAGCGGCAGCCCGACGGCGGCGACACCAGGCTGGGCGCCTCGGCGGGACCGTTTCCGGCCTCCGGCGTCTCCTGGCTGTCGGGATTGGGCGCCGAGGCCAACAGCAGCTTCGTGTACGGGTGGGTGGGGCGTTGCGTGACGTCCTCGCTGCCGCCGCGCTCCACGATCCGCCCGGCGTACATCACCACGGTCTCGTCGGCGAAGTATCGCGCCGAGGCGATGTCGTGGGTGATGTACAAGATGGCCAGATTGAACTCGTCCTTCAACTCCGCCAACAGGTTCAGCACCCCCAGACGGATCGACACGTCGAGCATCGACACCGGCTCGTCGGCCAGTAGCACCTTCGGCCGGGCGCCCAGCGCCCGCGCGATCGCCACCCGCTGCCGTTGGCCGCCCGACAGCTCGTGCGGGAACTTGTCGACGTAGCGGGCGGCGGGCGTCAGGTGCACCATCTCCAGCAGCGCCCCCAGCCCGCTCTCCAGCTCTCCGCCCTTCAGTCCCTGGTGGATGCGCAGCGAACGTCGCAGCGAGTAGCCCACCGTGTGGATCGGGTTCAGCGAGGCGAAGGGGTCCTGGAAGATCATCTGGACGTCGCGGCAGTAGGCGCGAAACCTCTTGCCGAAGGAGACCCGCACCGGCTCGCCCTCCAGCAACACCTGCCCGTCGGTGGCCGGATACAGCTGGGCCAGCAGGCGCGCCACGGTGGACTTGCCGGAGCCGGACTCGCCGACCAGCGCCACCACCCGTCCCCTGTGGAGCTCCAGGTCGATGCCCTCGACCGCGTGGACCTCGCGGCGTCGACCCCGCGCGCCCCGCACCTTGAAGTGCTTGGTGAGGGCGCGCGCGGCCAACACCGCGCCGCCGGTCCGCGCGGCGGCGGGAGTGTCGTTCTTGTCGATCGCGGTCATGGGGTGACAGTCACTTCGCGGGCTTGAGCTTCATCAGGATCTGGGAAGCGCTGGGCTGGGTCGGCTGCGGCATGGCGTACTGATCGTCCTCATTGGGCCAGCCGGTCCAGTTCTTCGTGGAGTACTCCGCGCCGATCGGCCCGGCCACCAGCGGGATCACCGGGACCTCGTTGACCATGACGTCCTGCAGGGTCTCCAGGGCCTTGGCCCGCTCGGCGTCGTCGGAGGTGTTGGCGTACTTGGCGAGCGCGGCCGTGGCGTCGTCGTTCTTGAAGCGCCCGAAGTTCCACGAGGCGTTCTTGCCGAGCTTCTTGTACTGCTTGCCGTCCATCACCCCGGCGTACATGTCCCACGGGGTGGCGCCGGTGTTCGTCCAGTGCAGACTCGCGTCGAAGTCGCCGGTGGCCATGGCGTTGTTCCACCGGTCAACCGTCATGGTGTCCACCGTGGCGTCGATCCCGATCTGCTTCAGGTCGTCGGAGATGATCTGGAGGCTCGCCAGGTAGTCGTTCCAGCCCGACGGGTCGACCAGCTTCAGCTTCACCGGCTTGCCGTCCGGATCGGACAGCACGCCGTCGGAGAGGGTGAAGCCCGCCCCCTTCAGCAGCTTCTTGGCCTGCGCGACGTCCACCTTGTGCTTGGCGTCGGCGTACTTCTTGGCGATGAACTTGTCGCCAACGGGGCGCGGAATCCCGGTGGGACTGTCCACCATGGGGTACAGCCCCGACTCGCCCTGCTTGTACACGGCCTCGCGGTCGATCACCAGGTTCATGGCCTGGCGCAGCTCCACGGAGTCGAAGGGCTTGCGCTCGGTGTTGATGAACAACACGTGGATGCCGAGGCCGGAGGGGAACCACAGCCGGTTGTGCTCCGGGTCCTTCTTGATGAAGACCTTCTTGTAGTTGGACAGGAAGACGTACGCCCATTGGCATTCGCCGTTGCCCAGCGCCGTGGACTGGGCGCTGTTGTCGTTGTAGGAGGTGTAACGCAGCTGCGGCACCTGGGGCTTGCCGCCCCAGTACCCGTCGTTGGGCTTCAGGGTGATCGCCTGGGAGGACCAGTTGGACAATGTGTACGGACCGCTGCCGATCGGCTTCTTGACCGGGTCCTTCGCCGGGTCCTTGACCTTCGACCAGACGTGCTTGGGGACCATCGGAATGGTGCCCAGGACGCGTCCCTTGTTGACGAACTCCGAGGAGTCGAACGTCAGGGTCACCTTGTCGCCGGAGGCCTTGATGTCCTTGTAGGACACCGCGTCGAGGTTGAGCGCTTCGTTGTCCTTGATCATGTTGAAGGTGAACGCGATGTCCTCGGCGCTCAGCGGCTTGCCGTCCGACCACTTGGCCCCGGTGCGGATCGTCAGCTCCACCGACTTGTAGTCCTCGGCCCACACCCACTTCTTGGCCAGCCACGGTGTGGGCTCACCGTCGGGGTCCAGCAGGTTGACCTGCGCCAGCGGCTCCCATATCACCCAGCGGTAGCCCAGCGAGTTGGACGTCGAGGTGGGGCTGAACGGGTTGTTGTTCTCCGTCAGCGGGCCGTTGGGCATGCCGACGGTCAGCACATTGGAGGACGAGGAGGGGCCGCCGCAACCCGCGCCGACCATCGCGGTCGCGGCTGCGGCGCCCATCAGCTGGAAGGCCGAGCGTCGTTTCATCTTGTGTCTCCTTGGGCGATCAGTGAGGTGAGGCGGACGTCACCAATGGAGCGTCCGATGTGGAGGGTATACGTTCCGTTCGGGGTCTGCCAGGCGGCGGAGGCCTCGTCCCAGACCTGGAAGGCCCGCGGCGCCACCCGTACCGTCACCGTGCGCGATTCCCCGGAATCCACGGCGGCCGCGGCGAAGCCGGCCAGCCAGCGCGCGGGGCGCTCGGGGGAGGCGTCGGCCGCGCTCAGATACACCTGCACCACCTCGTGCCCGGCGCGCGGGCCGGTGTTGGTGATGCCGACCCGCAGCTCGGCCCCGCCGTCGTCGCCGGTGCGGACCTCCACATCGTCGTAGCGCCAGTCGGTCCAGCCCAGGCCGTGCCCGAAGCAGGCCGCGGGCGTGATCCCGTCGCGCTCGTAGGAGCGGTATCCGATGTGGATTCCCTCGTGGTACTCCAGCACCCCGTCGTCGGGGATCGCGTGCGGCACCGGCACCTCGGCGGCGTCGCGCGGCAGGGTCCACGGCAGCCGGCCCGACGGCTCGGTGACCCCGAAGATCGCGTCGGCCAGCGCGTGGCCGCATTCCTGTCCGGGGAACCAGGTCCACAGCACGCAGGCCACCTCGTCGAGCCAGGGCAGCAGCACCGGGGCGCCGGCGTTGACCACCACGACCGTGTTCGGGTTGGCCGCGACCACCCGGCGCACCAGCTCGTCCTGGCGACCGGGCAGGTCGAGGTTGGGCCGGTCCCAGCCCTCCGACTCCACCTCGCTGTTGGTGCCCACCACCACCACGGCCAGGTCGGCGTCGCGCGCCGCGGCCACCGCCTCGGCGATCTCGGCGTCCACCGTGGGGCCGGGGAGCCAGTGGCGCAGCGCGGCGCGCACGAAACGCCCCCAGCCGTAGGCGTCCAGCACCTGAAGCTCGGCCACGATGTCGGCGTCGCGCGGCTGTTCGGCGTTCACCGGATGGTCGACGGACGGCGGGGCGTTGACGCTGGAGTTCAGCACCACCTCGCCGCCGGCCGGGACGTCGCCGCTGGCGACCTCGTCCCCGTCGATCCAGATGCGATGCACCCCAACGGTTCCCACGCCCAGGTAGTGGGTTCCCACCTCGTCCAGCCGCACCCGGGCCGACAGCCGGGCGGTGGCGGCGCCCTCGGGGACCACGTGCCGCACCCAGCCGTTGAAGTCGATGCCCCGCAGGCAATCCAGCACGCGGCCGTCGCCGTTGAGGAACTCGATGAGCACCCCGGGCTCGCCGGTGTCGGGCTGCGCGCAGCGGTTCAGGTCCAGCTCGGGCAGGTGGGGACGGGCGTAGCCGCCGCGATGCAGCGACACCGGCACGTCGGAGCCGAGAAACTCCCGCAGTCCCTCCAGGGGGGACACGACGTGGTCGGGCCGCACGAAGCAGCTCCCGCCGCCCTGCAGGAAGGCGTCGGCCGCGTTGGGGCCGACCAGCGCCACCGACGACACCGTCCGCGCCGCGACGGGCAGCATCCGCTGGCGATCCTTGATCACCACGGTGGACCGGGCCGCGAACTCCCGCAGCAGCACCTCGGAGTCGACCCGGGGCGGGGCGGCGGGTGCGTCGGTCCCCTCCAGCGCCCCCCGCCGGGCCGCCAGCCGCAGCAGGCGGCGCACCTTGTCGTCGATGGTCTCCTCGTCGACCTCCCCGGAGCGCACCGCCTTCAGCAGCGTCTCCTCCCACGGTCCGCCCGGGCCCGGCATCACCAGGTCCAGACCGGCGCGGGCGGTGGCCACCGTGGTGGTCGCGGCCGTCCAGTCGCTGACCACGACGCCGTCGAAGCCCCACTCCTCCTTCAACAGGCCGGTCAACAGCCGCCGGTGCTCGGTGGCGGGGCTGGCCTCCACGCCGTCGTCGACGCCGTTGTAGGAGGCCATCACCATCCAGGCCCCGGCCTCGCGCACCACCGTCTCAAAGGGAGCCAGATACACCTCGCGCAGCGTGCGCGGGTCGAGCGCGGCGACGTACTCGGTGCGCATCGTCTCGGAGTCGTTGGCCACGAAGTGCTTGACGCAGGCGCCGATCCCGTTGGCCTGCATGGCCTCCACCAGCCGCGCCGCGATCGTCCCCGACAGCAGCGGGTCCTCGGAGAAGAACTCGAAGTGCCGCCCGCCCACCGGCGTGCGTTGCAGGTTGACCACCGGCGCCAGCACCACGTCCACCCCGTGCCGGTGCCCCTCGGCGGCGAACAACACGCCGACCCGGCGCGCCAGGTCCTCGTCCCAGGTGGCCGACAGCGCGCTGGGCGACGGCATCGACGCCCCGGTCTCGGATTCCCCCTCGCTCACCCCGCGCACCCCGGCGGGTCCGTCCGACATCACCAACGGCCGCAGGCCGATGTCGTCCAGGGCATACAGTGACCAGGGCGTCTCTCCGGTCAGCAACCGGACCTTGTCACCGAGGGACAGTGCTCGCAGTTGGCGCTCGATGAGCGCGTCGGGGTGGTTCATGAGGGCCGATTCCGATCGCCGAAGGGTGAATGGGATACGCGTCTCATGCCGGATGCACGACACGCTAGCAGGTGACTGACCTGTCAGTAAGCGGTGGAGATCACAATTCGATTTCGAAACATTTAGATTCCTTAAAATTTCATGCCGAAGGGGGCGGGCTGCCGGTAGCCCGCCCCCCTCGAGTCAATGGATCAGTCGCTGACGTGCACGTAGTCGACGACCATGGTCTGCGGGAACTGGGTGTCGCCGCCGGGCGAACCGGGCCAGCCGCCGCCGACCGCGACGTTCAGGATGATGAAGAACGGGTGGTCGAAGGCCCACGGATTTCCGTTGGTGTCGGCCGGGGTGTGGCGCTCGTACTCCTGGCCGTCCACCGACCAGGCGATGTGGTCGGGCGCCCAGTCGACCGCGAAGGTGTGGAAGTCGTCGGCGAACACGCCGCCGCCGGGCAGGTTGTAGCTGCCGGTGAGCGGGTTGCCTCCGGAGTAGCCCGGCCCGTGCAGGCTTCCGTGCACGGTGGACGGTTCGGAGCCGATGTTCTCCATGACGTCGATCTCTCCGCAGTTGGGCCACGGGTTGGAGCCGATGTCGGAGCCCAGCATCCAGAAGGCGGGCCACATGCCGCTGCCGCGCGGGATCTTGATGCGCGCCTCGACGTGTCCGTACTGCTGGGTGAACTTGTTGGCGGTGGTGAGCCGGGCCGAGGTGTAGGTGCAGGTGCCGTACCAGCACTGGTAGTTGTTGGGGTTTTCCTTGCGGGCGGTGATCACGAGGTTGCCGTTGCCGTCGAGCGCGGCGTTGTCGGTGGAGTCGGTGTAGTACTGCAGCTCCTGGTTGCCGCCGCCGTCACCGTTGACCTCGTGGTTCCACTTCGCGCCATCGGGGGCGGTACCGGCGGCCCCGTCGAAGTCGTCGGCCCAGGTGGCCTTGGCGTGGTCGTCGGCGAAGGCGGACCCGCCGATCGTCAGACCGCCCACAAGGGCCAGTCCGGTCGCGGCGGCGATCAGCCACCGTCGTCTCCTCTTGGGCAATATGTTCATGACTTTTCCTTTCACCCGGCCTTGACCGTCCAACGGCGGGGGTTGCCGTCGTTCGCAGCGCCGGATTGGTCGGGGTCGCCGTCGCCGACCACGTCGTCGTAGGGGAACGCGTAGCCGATCGGCGAGTGGGCGTGCACGATGCGGGCCCAGTGGTTGGTGATGTCGCCCTTGTAGAAGTCGGACGGCGCCGGGCCGCCCGGCTGGTCGGGGAAGTCCAGCAGCGTGGAGCGGTTGAACGCCGCCGCCAGCCGGGCCAGGATGCCCTTCTTGGGGTCCGGATCGGACGGGTTGTTGGCGAACGGTCCCGAGTTGCAGGTGAAGATGTCGGCGGTGTTGGGTTTGCCGAAGGCGTAGCCGTCGTTGAAGGTCAGGGTGTCGCCGCTGACCCGTCCGGTGAAGACGCCGCCCCCGCCCTGGATGTCGACCTTGAGGTCCTCGCCGGCGTACTTCTGCCAGACTTGGTCCACATAGGAGTTCCAGTAGTCGCCGAAGTTGTCCGAGCCCAGGCCCTGTGGCGACACGGCGCGCAGCAGCCCGCCGCCGTCGCCGGTCAGGATCAGCTTGTCCCAGGGCTTGCCGTCGGCCGACGCCTGGGCCTTCAGGTCGGAGGCGATCTTGTCGAGCGCGTCGCCCGGCAGCGGGTCGACGGTGTGGGAGCCGTCGCCCTCCAGGGTCATGCCGATGGGAAGCCCGGTCACCAGGTCGACGTAGCTGATGTTGGCGAACAGCTGCTGGTCGTTGAAGGTGAACTCGCAGAACGACCAGACCTTGTGAAAGTTGGCGTCGGCGGAGGTGGCGAAGGCGGGCTCCACCAGGGCGGGGCCGGGATTGACGAAGAATTCGAGCTTGTCGTCGCGCACGAAGTAGATGCGCGCTCCGTACATCCGTGGCAGGGTCACCGAGGTGGACGCGCCGACCGGGATCGAACAGTCCTCCGGCAGCGGGGTCTGCGGCGTCGAGGTGTCCTGGAGGTAATACTTGGAGCTGTCGGCCTTGACCAGCAGCCACTTGTCGGTGCCGAATTCGTGGCCGGTGATGTACGCGTTGAGATTGCCGCCGCCGGAGTTCTCCAGCACGAGCTCGCAGGTGTCGGGGGTCGCCTCGTCGGCGTGGGCGATGAAGGGCCGCGCCCACAAGGGCGAGGTGGCGGCGGCCACACCGGTCACGCCGGTGGCCGCGAGCAGGGAACGACGGGAAACCATCGAAGCCTCCATAAGTTTCGATATGAATTTGGTGGGGGAACCGTTTCGAAACGATGAGGTTTCCGTCACGTTAGCATGCTTACTGACAAGTTAGTAAGTGAAGAGTGGCTTAAATTTTCCCTATGTGCGAAGTGAGAAGCCGATGCCGGTGATCGGGGTACTGGCGCTGCAGGGCGACGTCGCCGAACACCTGGCCGCCCTGCGCCGCCTCGGCGCCGACGCCCGGGCGGTGCGCCGCCGCCGTGAACTTGACGCGGTCGACGCGCTGGTCATCCCCGGCGGCGAGTCCACCACCATGAGCAAACTCCTGGTGGCCTTCGAGCTGCTGGAGCCGCTGCGCGCCCGCCTCGCCGCGGGCATGCCGGCGCTGGGTTCGTGCGCGGGCATGATCATGCTGGCGTCCAACGTCCTGGACGGACGCGGCGATCAGGAGAGCCTCGGCGCCATCGACATGACCGTGCGCCGCAACGCGTTCGGGCGCCAGGTCGACTCCTTCGAGACCGACGTGGTCCTCGACGGCATCGACGGCGGCCCCTTCCGGACGGTGTTCATCCGCGCCCCGTGGGTCGAGAAGGTCGGCCCCGACGTCGAGGTGATCGGCCGAATCAGCGGTGGAGAGGCGGACGGTAAGATCGTCGCGGTGCGCGCCCGAAACGTGATGGCGACCGCGTTCCACCCTGAGGTGACGGGGGACGAGCGGATTCACCGCGCCTTCGCCGAGCTGGTGCGAGCCGCATGCGACCAATCCGACGACGATAAGGACACAAGGGACCGATGAGCGGCCACTCCAAATGGGCGACCACCAAGCACAAGAAGGCCGCCATCGACGCCAAGCGCGGCAAGCTCTTCGCCAAGCTCATCAAGAACGTCGAGGTGGCGGCCAAGACGGGCGGCGGTGACATCGACGGCAACCCCACCCTCTACGACGCCGTTCAAAAGGCCAAGAAGAACTCGGTCCCCAACGACAACATCGAGCGCGCCCTCAAGCGCGGCTCGGGCGCCGAGGGCGGCGGCGCCGACTATCAGACGATCACCTACGAGGGCTACGCGCCCGGCGGCGTCGCGGTGCTCATCGAGTGCCTCACCGACAATCGCAACCGCGCCGCGGCCGAGGTCCGTACGGCCCTGACCCGCAACGGCGGCCAGCTCGCCGACCCGGGCTCGGTGGCCTACAACTTCACCCGCAAGGGCGTGGTGATCCTGCCGAAGGCCGACGGCCTGTCCGAGGACGACGTGCTGATGGCGGTGCTGGACGCGGGCGCCGAGGAGGTCAACGACCTTGGCGAGTCCTTTGAGGTCATCAGCGAGGCCACCGACCTGGTCGCGGTCCGCACGGCGCTTCAGGACGCCGGGCACGACTACGACTCCGCCGACGCCAGCTTCGTCCCGAGCGTGACCGTGCCGCTGGACGCCGACGGCGCCCGCAAGGTCCTCAAGGTGATCGAGGCGCTGGAGGACAGCGACGAGGTGCAAAACGTCTGGGCCAACTTCGACGTGTCCGACGAGGTCATGGCCGAACTGGACGCCTAAGGAGCGCGGCGCGGCGGTGAACCAGCGACGTGCCGACGGGCGGTCCAGCAGGTAGGCGGTCACCAGGCCCAGCGGGATGTAGACGAGGGTGATCGTCAATCCCATGGGCGACAGCAGGCCGTCGCTCAGAATCAGCACGACGGTGATGCCGTAGTAGGCGGCCACGGCGCAGGAGATGCCGAGGGCGTACCGTCGCGCCGCCTCGCGACGACTGTGTAGACGCACCGCGCCGATCGGCAACGCCACCAGCACCAGGAGGCAGAACAGCGGCGTGTACCCGAAGTCCATGACGTAGTCGATCGGATCGGGGTTGTGGTAGGCGGAGTTCAGGTCGTTGACGATCATGACGACGACGGCGATGCCGAGCACCGCCCCGAGTCCGATGGACACCCACATGAGGACACTCGCCGCTCGCGCCGTCGACGGCATCCTGGCGCCCGCGGGCAGCGGAGGAAGCGCGGCGCCGGGCCCGCGGAACCATTGTCGAGCGTCGGGGCGCGAAAGCAGGACGATCGCCGCGATCGCGGGGGTCAGCAGGATCAGGGTCATCACGATATTCGCCGTGGCGCCCGAGGTGCTGGTCCGAGCCGTGTCCAGCATGGACGGAGTGGCCGCGACCAGGTAGAACACCCCGCCCGCGGCGAGGGCGCCCAATGTCGCCACTGCCAGTGCCCACACGGCGAAGCTGCGCCTGCGCAGCAGGAAAGCGCTGAGCCCCATGGCGAACGGCGTCACGATGAGTCCGATCCAACCCGCCAGCAGCAGGAGCGCGACCTCCATTGCCGAGGTGGACTGCGGTACCAGGTATTCGGAGACGGTGTAGGCGTTCGTGGCGGCGACGATGGTCCACAACAGATACGCCCACATGATGCCGCGAGCCCACCGCACCTGCCAGGGGACCCGCTCGGCTGTCGTCGGTGGCGGGAGCGTCGCGACGAACGGCGGGGGAGTGACGGGCTCGGGCGGCGTCTCGGACGGGGGGATCGGCGACGGCGGGGGCGTTGGCACGGGAGGCGGCAGGTCCGCCGTCGGCTCGGCGGCCGCGAGCGTCGCCCCCTGGGCCACCACGAGTTCGGGTTGTTCCAGCACTACGGGAGCGGTGCCGAGTTCCCGATGCAGCATGGTGGCCACCAGCGGCATGCGGCTGGCCCCGCCGACCAGGAACACGCCCGACAACCGGTCGGAGTCCAAACGCGACGCGCGGATCACCGCCCGAGTGAGGCGCACCGCCCGCTCCAGCAGCGGACGGGTCTCCGACTCCAGCTCATCGCGGGTGAGGCGGCCGTCGGCGTCCAGCAGCGGAATCGGGAAGTCCACATTGGTGTGACGCGACAGCCTCTCCTTGGCCCCGCGCACGTCCTCGTACAGTGCGCGCCGGGCCCTTCGCGCCTTCGTGTCGTCGGGGCTCAGCAGTCGCCGCCACTGTGGATCCTCGGCGAACCGCCGCCCCAGGGCGTCCACGATGG
>NZ_DASQPW010000287.1:0-13268 GCF_035643755.1 Stackebrandtia sp.
GTGGCGTCGCGATCCCGACGACGGCCGCGGGTTCGCGAGCGGCCGTCGGTCGACGAGGACGCGTTCGAGTTCTCCTGGAGCGGCGAGGAATCGCTGCTGGGCACCGCGCGCTGGAGCAACGGCTACCGCGCCACCTACATCGTGCTGGCGGCGTTCTTCCTCATCCTGGCGCTCATCATTGACGTGCCTGGCGATCCCATCCAAAGCGGACTGATCGAGAGGCCCGAATGGGTGCGCTGGACAACCTTGGCGATGGTCCCCGCCATCTTCATCGTCGCGTGGATCCAGGCGCGTGCCTATTTGTTCGGCGTCCAGCGGCGAATGGTGCCGTGGTCAGTCCACATCGGATCCGAGGGGGTCGCGGCCCGTGACGCCACCGCCGACTTTAATCTATTGTGGAGTAATATCGCGAGCGTTCGTCTGGAACCGATCAGGGCCAGTCCGACGCTCCGGGCGGCCAACTCCGCCTTCCCCTACGCGCTCACGGGTCTCCACGTCGCCTTCCGCTCGCCAACCACCACCTCGCGACGCCCCGCGGGCTGGCCGACGGGCGGCGGCCTCCCCTCGCGCCGCCGCGACGGCTGGGTTCCCGTCTGCGTCATCGGCCCGATGTCGCGGGTCGACCGCGAGCACCTCAAGCGCGCCATCCGAACTCACGCGGGCAACAGCGGCGACGTGAACGTTCCCCCCGACATCTGATGCGCCGCCTCGCGGGCCTCGGCGATGACCTCCTCGGTGGACTGACGCCGGGTCGCGGCGCTGGCCGCCCGCACCAGCCGCAGCTGGGCCGTGGCCATGGCCGAGGCGCCGGGCGGGTTCGGCACGCCCAGCTTCCGCTTCGCCCAGCCCGGCAGCGTGGCCAGCGCCAGCAGGTTGGCGGGCGGCACCGCCAGCCGCAGGGCGGCAAGCCGGCGGGGCACGGGCGGGTTGAAGGAGTTCCACAGCCCCCTGATCGCCTCGGTGCAGGCGTACAGCTCGGGCCTGATCAGGCGGAAGTAGTCGCCGAGCTCCAGCGTGCTGGACGGCGCGGCCCCGCGCTCGATGCCGACCAGCTCGGCGGTCGCGCGGTGCTCGGCGACATACGCGTCCGCCTCGCCCGCGCTTCGCAGCACCCCGGCGCGGCGCGCCACGTCGACGTACGAGTCGACCTCGGCGCAGTGCACCCACAGCAGCCCGTCGGGCTCGTCCAGCCGAAAGTCGCGTCCGGTGTCGGGATCGTGCCCGGTGAGCCCCGCGTGGATCGCCCGCACCCGCGCGCCCGCCTTCTCCGCCTCGGCGGTGGTGCCGTAGGTGCGCACGTGCACGAACTGCGCGGTGCGCACGAAGCGGGCCCAGCCCTTCTTCTTGTCGAACAGCGCGGAGTTCTGGTAGGTGCCGCGCATCACCTTGGGGTGCAAGGACTGTAGGTACAGCGCCCGCAGACCGCCGATCCACATGACCAGCTCGATGTTGGTGCGCCAGGTGACGGAGCCGGGCCCGAAGAGTCCGCAGTCTTCCTCCATGAGTCCAGACTACGAGGCAAGATGGGTGATCGTCGGCTCACGAATTGACATGCAAGGAATCACTTGCCTATAGTGGGGGCGTGGTGGATGTCTACAAGGCCCTCGCCGATCCGACGCGGCGGGCGATCCTCGACGCGCTGGTCGAAACCGACGGCCAGACGCTGTTCTCGCTGTGCACCAAGGTCACCGCGCGACAGGAGGCCGACCTGAGCCGCCAGGCGATCTCGCAGCACCTGGCGATCCTGGAGGAGGCCGGGCTGCTGCGCACCGAGAAACGCGGCCGCTTCAAGTTGCACTTCGTCGACACCACACCACTGACCGAGATCGGCCGCAGATGGCCCGTCACCAGGGAGGAAACATGAGAGTCACGATCGCGAGCGTCCTCGTGGACGACCAACAGAAGGCGCTGGAGTTCTACACCGACAAGCTCGGCTTCGTCAAGAAGATGGACCTCGCGGTGGGCGGCGGCGCCCGCTGGCTCACCGTCGTCTCGCCGCAGGACCCCGACGGCGTCCAACTGCTGCTGGAACCCGACGAGCATCCCGCGGTGAAGCCCTTCAAGGAGGCCCTGGTGGCCGACGGCATCCCGTTCAACACCTTCGAGGTCGCCGACGTCGAAGCCGAATACGAACGGATGGTCGCCGCGGGCGTGGAGTTCACCCAAAAGCCCATGGACGCGGGCGGGACCATGATGGCGGTCTTCGACGACACCTGCGGCAACCTGATCGGAATCCACAAGCCGCCCGCCGAAGAAGGCTGACGCACCGCAGGGTTGTCGATACGTGACCTTCGCCCGGTATGGTGCGAACGTGGACGCTTACCTCATTGACGCGGTACGTACCCCGTTCGGACGCCACGGCGGCGGGCTGTCACAGATCCGAACCGATGACCTCGCCGCCATGCCGATCGCGGAACTGTTGCGCCGCAACCCACAGATCGAACCGTCCAGCATCGACGACGTCGTGCTGGGCGACACCAACGGCGCGGGCGAGGACAACCGGAACGTGGCCCGGATGGCGGCGCTGCTGGCCGACCTGCCGGTCACCGTCCCGGGCGTCACCGTCAACCGGCTGTGCGCGTCCGGGGGCGAGGCCGTCATCCAGGCGGGACGCCAGGTGGCCAGCGGGGACGCCGACCTGGTGATCGCCGGCGGCGTGGAGAACATGAGTCGGGCGCCGTTCGTGCTGCCCCGCCCCGACCGCGCGTTCCCGCGGCAGCTGGAGATGTCGTCCACACAGGTGGGTTGGCGGATGGTCAACCCGCGCTTCGCCACGGCCTGGACCCAGTCGCTGGGCGAGTGCGCGCAGAACATCGCCGCCGAATACGGAATCGGTCGGCTGCAACAGGACTCGTGGGCGCTGCGCAGCCACCAGCGGGCCGCCGAGGCCTGGGACCAGGGGCTGCACGAGCGCCACGTGATGCATGTGGACGGAATGCCGCGCGACGAATGCGTGCGCGCCGACACCAGCCTCGACAAGCTCAACGCGCTGAAGCCCGCGTTCACCGTGGACGGAACCGTCACCGCGGGCAACTCCTCGCCGATCACCGACGGCGCCGCCGCGATGCTGGTGGCGCGCGACCCCGGCCCCGAACCGCTGTGCCGCATCGTCGCCTCGGCCACCGTCGGGGTGTCGCCGGAGCGCTTCGCGATCGCGCCCGTCGACGCCGTCCGCAAGGTGCTTTTCCGTGCGGGACTGGGATTCGAGAACATCTCGGTGTGGGAGATCAACGAGGCGTTCGCCGCGATGACCCTGGCCTGCCTGCACCTGCTGCCCGAGATCGATGTGGACAGGGTGAATCCGCACGGAGGGGCGCTGGCCTACGGACATCCCCTGGGGGCCTCGGTTCCGCGTGTCATCATTGACCTGTGTGAACAGTTGCGGCGCCGCGGAGGCGGCTACGGGGTCGCCGCGGCCTGTATCGGTGTCGGCCAAGGCATGGCGGTGGTGATTCGCGTTGACTGAGGACGACGGGGTGCTGCGCACCCTCCCCGACACCTTCGCCGAACACGCCCGCCGGTTCTACACCGAACGGCCCGAGCCGGTCCAGCCGCGCCGCGCCGCCACCGTGATGATCCTGCGGGACCTGCCGCACAGCGCCTTCACCCCCGGCGGCATCCAGGTGTACATGCTGCGGCGGATGCGCAGCATGGCCTTCGCGGGCGGGCTGTATGCCTTCCCCGGCGGGCGGATGGATCCGTCCGATATCGACGTGCTGTCGGCGGCGGTGCGCGAGGTGCAGGAGGAGACCGGGCTGCGGCTGTCCGAGCTGCACGCCTGGAGTCGTTGGGTGACACCGGAATTCGAGCCGCGCCGCTACGACACCTGGTTCTACGTGGCCCGCGCGCCCGAGGACGCCGACCCGCGCGACATCAGCGGCGAGGCCGACTGGGCGGGCTGGATGTCGCCGGCCGAGGCGCTCGAGGAGCACGGTCGCCGCATGCTGCCGCCCACCGCGGTGACCCTCGGCGAGCTGTCCCAGCACCTCACCGTCGACAGCGTGCTGTCGATCGCCGAGGACCGCGACCTCGCGCCGATCGTGCCCCGCGCCGTGGTGGACGGCCCCAGCGTCCATCTCGCGCTGCCCTGGGACCCCGACTACTGAGCCGCGGCGAACCAGGCGTTGGATGCCTTGCGCGCCAAGCCGATCGCCGCGACCAGGGCCACGACCCCCGCCAGCACCAGCACGCCCGTGGTGGCCTCCTGACCGATCCGCCAGTACTTCAGGTCGTCGTTGGCGGCGGCGTTACCGGCGTCCAGCACCGCGTCGAGGCCCCGCCACAGCGCCGCGCCGCACACCAGGATCCCCAGCCACCGACCGGCGCCGCGGCCCCGCCCGCCGGCGATCGCGGCGATCGCGAACCCGATCACCGGCAGCCCGTCCAGCAGCGCCTGGCTGATGCCGAAGGGGCTCAACGAGCCGCTGAGCACCGCCGCCGACTTGGCGTCCAGAGCGGACAGTGCGAGGTAGAGCACCGCGGCGAGCCACAACGCCACGACGGACAGCGTGACTGCCCCGGGACGGCGCGGCTTCTCGGTGGCGGCGAAGGTCATGTGACACCAATCTGTGGAAGGGGTTACAGGCGTTTGGAGCGGGCGTCGCGCAGCTGGGCGAACCAGCGGGCCGACGGACCCAGTCCCAACAGGACGACGGCGGCGACGGTGAGCAGGAAGGTGGCGGCGCACACGAGGCCGGCCACCATGTCGAGCCAGGAGTACGGGTAGTAGCCGCCGGCGTCCATGGTGGCGAACAGGAAGGACAGTCCGCCGAACAGGCCCAGGCCGCTGAGCAGACCCGACAGGCCGAAGGTGGTGATGCGGGCGCCGTCGCGGCCCAGGAACACGAACACCGTCAGGGCGACGTAACCGAACACCGCGGCCAGCAGCGCGATGATGCTCACGATGGCGTCCGGGTCGACGTAGCCGCCCCCGGGGCCGAGGACGCCGAAGGAATACAGGGCGATCGAGGCCGTGAACACCAGTCCGACCAGACACTCCACGGCCATCAGCGCGGTCGCCGCCGACACCAGCGGCGGACGGGCGGGCGCCGTCGCGGCGAAACCCGCGACCACAGTGAACTGGGTGCTGGCGGGGTCCTGTTGCTGCGGAAAGGGAACCGCGAAGCTGGGCTGCGGCGGTGACGCGGGAACGTCCGAAGTGGGCTCTGGCTGCGACATGGTGATCGGCGTCAATCAGTGGGACGGACAGGGGCCTCAACAATAGTGGGGGTGGGCATCGCGGCGATCGCGATGCCCACCCCCAAAGGCAATGGCTCAGCCCTGAGGCGGCTGGTAACCCTGCGGAGGTTGCTGCGGGTGCTGCGGCTGCTGATAGCCCTGTGGGGGCTGCTGCGGCTGCTGCGGTTGTTGAGGGTGCTGCGGCTGTCCGTAGCCCGCCGGCGGGGCCATCGGCGCGCTCGGCACGCCCGCGGAGCCACCGCCCGTGCCCGACGTGGCGGACTGGATCTGTGGCAGGGCCGCGATCACCGACAGCGCGATCTGGGCCAGCGACAGGATCAGGATGACCCACACGGTCCAGTGGAAGTACTCACTCGACTTCGCCGCGATCAGGAAGTCGAGGTCGTACGCGATGGTGTTCAGCCCGATGAACGCGCTCGCGCCGACCGCGACCAGCACGATCGGCTTGTGGAGCGGGTTCTGCTGCATCATGAACAGCCCGCCCGCGCCGCACGCGGCGGCGAGGACCAGCAGGATGAGGGACTGGAAGATCGGGTTGATGCCGAGGAAGTCCCCGCTGGACCCGATCCACATCAGGATGAGGTTGAGGACCGCGATGCCGCCCATGCCGAACAGCATGAACGGCGCCAGGCCCTCCATGCCCGAGCCCGCCGCGCCGAAGCTCGACTGCTGCTGCCCGCCGTACACCCCCGGTTGTTGCTGCTGCGGATATCCCGCCGTGGGCGGGTACCCCGGCTGTTGTGGTTGCTGTGGTTGTTGCGGATATCCCGGCTGCTGCCCGTATTGATCGGGCTGCCCGTACTGGCCGGGGTCCCCCGGCTGGCCGGGTTGCTGCGGGTAAGACATTCGTGGATTCCTTAATAAGGTGAGAAACTTCGCAGGCCAGATTAACGCGTAGTGTCGATGATCGCGGGATCTAGCGGGTGGAGATCGTGAGAACCGGCTTCGAAGTGGACGCGAAGAAGTCGTTGCCCTTGTCGTCCACGACGATGAACGCGGGGAAATCGACCACGTCGATCTTCCACACCGCCTCCATGCCGAGCTCGGGATACTCAAGCACCTCAACGGATTTGATGCAGTCGGCGGCCAGCCGCGCGGCCGGTCCCCCGATCGAACCGAGGTAGAAGCCGCCGTGGTTCCGGCAGGCGCGCGTCACCTGCGCCGAACGGTTCCCCTTGGCCAACATCACCATGGAACCGCCCGCCGCCTGGAACTGCTCCACGTAGGAGTCCATCCGTCCGGCGGTGGTCGGCCCGAACGACCCCGAGGCGTAGCCCGCCGGGGTCTTGGCGGGTCCCGCGTAATACACCGCGTGGTCGCGCAGGTAGTCGGGCATCGGCTCGCCCGCGTCCAGCCGCTCCTTGATCTTGGCGTGCGCGATGTCCCGCGCCACCACGAGCGGCCCCGTCAGTGCCAGCCGCGTCTTCACGGGATACCGCGACAGCTCGGCCCGCACCTCGTCCATCGGCCGGTTCAGATCGACGCGCACAACGTCGCCGCCCAGGTCGTCCGAGGTGGTCGCGGGCAGATACCTGGCGGGGTCGGTCTCCAGCTGCTCCAGGAAGACCCCCTCGGCGGTGATCTTGCCCAGCATCTGCCGATCCGCCGAACACGACACGGCGATCGCCACGGGACACGACGCACCGTGCCGCGGCAGCCGCACCACCCGCACGTCGTGGCAGAAGTACTTCCCGCCGAACTGCGCACCGATGCCGAACTTGCGAGTCAGCTCCAACACCTGCTTCTCCAGCTCCAGGTCCCGGAACCCATGCCCCGCTTCCGATCCCGCGGTCGGCAGCGTGTCCAGATAGTGCGCCGAGGCGTACTTCGCGGTCTTGAGCGCGAACTCCGCACTCGTCCCGCCCACCACAATGGCCAGGTGGTACGGCGGACACGCCGCGGTCCCCAGCGCCCGCAGCCTCTCCTCCAGGAACCGCATCATCCCCGTCGGGTTCAGCACGGCCTTGGTCTCCTGGAACAGGAACGACTTGTTGGCGCTGCCGCCCCCCTTGGCCATGAACAGGAACTTGTACGCGTCGTCCCCCTCGGCGTACAGCTCGATCTGCGCGGGCAGGTTCGACCCGGTGTTCTTCTCGTCCCACATGGTCAGCGGCGCCATCTGCGAATACCGCAGGTTCAGGTCGTGATACGCCCGGTACACGCCGCGCGCGATGTGCTCGGCGTCGCGCCCGTCGGTCAACACGTGCCGCCCCCGCTTGCCCATCACGATCGCGGTCCCGGTGTCCTGACACATCGGCAGCACCCCGCCCGCGGCGATGTTGGCGTTCTTCAACAGATCCAGCGCCACGAACTTGTCGTTATCGGACGCCTCGGGATCGTCCATGATCGACGCCAGCTGCTTCAGGTGCGCGGGCCGCAACATGTGCGAGATGTCGTGCATCGCCTCGGCGGTCAACCGGCTCAACACACCGCCGTCGACGGTCACGAACCGCCGCCCCGCGGCCTCCACCACCTCGATTCCCTCGTCGGAAATCCTGCGATACCGCGTGTCATCCTGACCCGTGGGGAGCAGGTCGGTGTAGACGAAATCGTCGTTCATGACGAAACACGTTACCGCCGCGAGGCTAGAGCGCCTTGGCGAGGGCGCGGGCGGCGGTGCGGCCGGAGAAGAGGCATCCGCCCAGGAAGGTGCCCTCGAGGGAGCGGTAGCCGTGCATGCCGCCGCCGCCGAAGCCCGCCACCTCGCCCGCGGCGTACAGGCCGTCGAAGGGGGTGTTGTCGGCGCGCAGCACGCGGCCGTCGAGGTCGGTGTGGAGGCCGCCGAGGGTCTTGCGGGTCAGGATGTTGAGGCGGACCGCGATCAGGGGGCCCGCCTTCGGGTCGAGGATGCGGTGGGGTTTGGCGACGCGGATCAGGCGGTCGCCGCGGTAGAAGCGGGCGCCGCGCATCGCCGTGACCTGGAGGTCCTTGGTGAACTTGTTGGTGAGCTCGCGGTCGCGTTGCCGGACCGTGTCGCGGACCGCGTCGACGTCGAGCAGGGTGTCGTCGGCGACGCGGTTCATGCCCGCGACCAGTTCCTCGATCGACGGGGCGACGACGAAGTCGGAACCGTTGTCCTTGAAGGCTTCGACGGGGGCGGGCGCGCCGGGGAGGGCGCGCTTCAGGGTCATCCTCAGGCTCTTGCCCGTCAGGTCGGGGTTCTGCTCGGAGCCCGACAGCGCGAACTCCTTCTCGATGATCTTCTGGGTGAGGACGAACCACGTGTAGTCGTAGCCCGTGGTCATGATGTGTTCCAGGGTTCCCAGCGTGTCGAAGCCGGGGAACAGCGGGATGGGGAGGCGGTTTCCCTTGGCGTCCAGCCATAGCGAGGACGGGCCGGGAAGGATGCGGATGCCGTGGTGGGGCCAGATCGGGGACCAGTTCTCGATGCCCTCCGTGTAGTGCCACATGCGGTCGCGGTTGATGATCGCGCCGCCCGCCTTCTCCGTGATGCCGAGCATGCGCCCGTCCACATGGGCGGGAACACCCGACAGCAGGCGCTTGGGGGGCGCGCCGAGCCGCGACGGCCAGTTGGCGCGCACCAGGTCGAAGTTGCCGCCGATGCCACCCGAGGACACCACCACCGCCTGGGCGCCGAACGCGAACTCCCCGGCCACCTCGCGGGAGCTGGACTCGCCGCGCTCGATGCTGCTGGGTTCCAGGACGCTGCCCGTCACCCCCGTGACCGTGCCGTCGGTGACGGCCAGCCCGTCCACGCGGTGCCGAAACGCCAGCCGCACCAGGCCCTTGTCCGCGGCCTCGCGCACCCGCCGCGCGAACGGCTCCACGATGCCCGGGCCCGTGCCCCAGGTGATGTGGAAGCGCGGGACCGAGTTGCCGTGGCCGTCGGCGAGGTAGCCGCCGCGCTCGGCCCAGCCGACCACGGGGAAGATCCTGACCCCCTGGGCGCGCAGCCAGGCGCGCTTCTCGCCCGAGGCGAAGTCGACGTACGCCTCCGCCCACCTGCGGGGCCAGGCGTCCTCGTCGCGGTCGAAGCCCGCCGTGCCCAGCCAGTCCTGCCAGGCCAGCTCCTGGGAGTCGCGGATGCCCATGCGCCGCTGCTCGGGGGAATCGACCAGGAACAGGCCGCCGAAGGACCAGAACGCCTGCCCGCCGAGGCTCTGCTCGGGCTCCTGGTCCACCAGGATCACCCGCTTGCCCGCGTCGGCGAGTTCGGCGGTCGCCACCAGGCCCGCGAGCCCCGCGCCGACGACGATGACATCCGCGTCCATTGAGTTTCCTTATGAAGAGGCTCGGGCTGGACACCCGAATATACGCAAGAAATCCCCCGGCGGATGGTGTGCGCCGGGGGATTTCGTGAAGGGAGGGTTAGGTTCAGTTCTTGTACGGCGCGGCCGCGGACTGGGCCGCCGTCATCAGCGCGCCCTCGTTCTTCTTCCACATGTCACTGTCCACACAGTCGTATTGGGGGAAGAACCCGCCGCAGTTGCCGGATTCACCGCCCATCTCGAAGGTGTAGCTGGCGACACCGAACTCGCCGTACGTGTAGTCGTCGGTGGTGCCCGGAGTGCCGTAGCCCACGGTCTCGCCGTTGTTGCCCACCTTGTAGCCGTTCGACTGGGCCATCTTGTCGCCCAGCGCGCGCAGCGCCGCGTCGTTCGGCGAGGCGTCGTCGGTGTAGCCCCACGGCACGATCACGTAGTTGCCGTAGCTGTGCAGCGTGATGAAGACGTCGCGCGCGTCGTCCGGCGCCGGGTCGGTCGGGTTGTCGCCGCGCTGATCCGGGTGGATCGACTTCAGCCACTGCTCCAGGCCCTGGGTCTCCGGCTCGGAGGCGGCCTTGGTGCCGGGGTACTCCTCGCCGCAGGGGTCGTCGTCGGCGGCCCACTCGAAGGACGAGTTGCGGTTCAGGTCGACGCCCTTGTCGGAGCCGCAGTCGCCGTTGGAGTCGT
The DNA here is from genome assembly GCF_035643755.1 of Stackebrandtia sp. NCBI lineage: Bacteria > Bacillati > Actinomycetota > Actinomycetes > Glycomycetales > Glycomycetaceae > Stackebrandtia > Stackebrandtia sp. Next base: position 10,113 of record NZ_DASQPW010000287.1, read on the forward strand.
CCATGTTCTTGCGCTGCATCTTCGGCGAGTCCCCGCCGGATGCCACCTCGTCGACCCCGTCGGGGTTGGCGATCGGCACCACCCACATCTCGGTGGAGTCCATCAGCTTGGTGACGGCGTCATCGTTTCCGTAGCCGTCGACCAGCTTGTCGATCCACTTCCAGGCGACCTCTCCCGTGGAGAGCTCGCGGGCGTGGATCTGCGCGATCATCGAGAAGCGCGGCTTCTTGGAGTCGGGCTTCTGCTCGCAGTCGCCGTCGGCGATCTTGGTGATGCAGATGGCCTTGATGTCGTGGCCGCCCTGACCCTTGGTCTTCAGCCAGGAGTCGCCGATGTCGTAGACCTTCGCCAGGTCGGGGTGGGCCTTGGCGACGGCGTCGAGGTGCTCCTCGTGGGCGGCGACCGTGTGGTAACCGCCGTAATACGTGCCGTCGTCGGCCTTCGACTTGTGCTCGACCTTCTTGTAGACGGTGTCGATGTACTTCGGGTGGAAGCCGCGGTCGCGCAGCTTGTCGGCCACCTTCTCGTCGCCGACCACGACGGCCGTGCCGTTGGCGTCGTACTTGTCGACGTCGAAGCCCGCCTTGTCGAGCGTGTGAGCCTGCTTGCCCGTGACGTGGGTCAGCTTCCACAGCGCGGGTTCGTTCGCCTTGGCGTGTACCGGGTCCGCCGAGGCAGACGCGACGATCAGGCCCGAGGTCGCGGCCGTCACCGCCGCCGCGGTGAGGAGGGCGTATAGCCCCCGTCTTGATCTCATTGGGGTGTTCCTTCCTGAGGTGTCCGGATCGAGGCTACTGAATATGCATAAAAATTGGAAGCCTTGACGCTGGTCGACCAGGCCGAGGCGGTGGGCGAGGACCGCGGCCTGCACGCGATTGCGCACGCCGAGCTTCTCGGTGACCACCGAGACGTGGGTCTTCACCGTGGTTACTCCCAAGTGGAGAGTGCGGGCGATCTCGGCGTTGGACATGCCGCTGGCCAACAGGTTCAGCACCTCGCGCTCCCGCGCGGTGAGCCGCGGGGCGTCGGCGGGGCGGTCGGCGGCGTGCGACGCCAGGGCGCGGTCCACCACGCGGCGCAGCACGGTGGGCGCCAGCATGGGTTCGCCGCCCGCGGCGCGGCGCACCGCCTCGATCATGTGCGCGGGCTCGTCGTCCTTGACGAGGAAGCCGATGGCCCCCGCCTCCAGTGCGGCGTAGACGTTCTCGTCCTCGGCGAACGTGGTGAGCATGACGACGCGGCACTGTGGAGACTCGGCGAGGATGCGGCGGGTGGCCTCGATGCCGTCCACCCCGGGCATGCGGATGTCCATCAGCACCACGTCGGGGCGGGCGCGGCGGGTGACGCGGACGGCCTCGGCCCCGTCGGCGGCCTCGCCCACCACCTCGATGTCCTCGCGGGAGCGCAGCAGCATGCCGACGCCCGCGCGCACCAGCTTCTGGTCGTCGGCGATGACCACGCGGATCACGGCCGCTCTCCCAGGGGTATCGCGGCGCGCACCAGCCAGCCGCCGTCGGCGGCGGGTCCCACCTGAAAGTCGCCGCCCAGCATCGTCACCCGCTCTCGCATACCCGCCAGACCATACCCTGTGGACGGTAGCGGCGCGGGGGTTCCCGCGGCGGCGGCGTTGCCGATCTCGACGACGAGCCGTCGATCGTTGACGGACAACAGGACACGGGCGCGGGCGCCCGGACCCGCGTGTTTGAGCACATTGGTCAGTCCCTCCTGGACGAGGCGGACGGCGCTGGAGCGGGCCACGACGGGGGCGTCGTCGAGTCCTTCATCCACACTGGCCTCGACGTCGAGGCCAGCGCCGCGCGCCCGCTCCACGGCGGCGCACACCAGGTCGCGGGCGTCGGTGACGGGCAGCGGCACGTCCGTGGAATCTGGTTCCCGCAACACCTCCAGCAGCCCGCGCAGGTCCTGCAACACGAGGGTGCCCGTGTCGCGGATGTCGGCGAGCGCCTCGTCCACTTCGGGCGGAACCTCGGCGTAGCGGGCGGCTCCCGCGCGCAGCACCATGGCACCGACGTGATGCGCCACGATGTCGTGCAGGTCGCGGGCCAGTCGGGTCCGCTCGGCCAGGCGCGCGGTTCGCTCCCGATCGCGGCGATGCGCCCGTGCCTCGGCGGAGCCGCGCTTCACCGCCGCCACGTACGCGCCGATCGCCACGGGCGCGGCCAGCATCAGCGCCAGACCCGCCCAGCCCCAGGCGCTCAGCCCGTTCCCCGAGCCTGGATCGTCCACATTGAGCGCCGTGGTCGCGACGCCGACGAGGTACGCCCCGCCGCTGACGACCCACCCGTGCCTGACCGCCACGAACCCCAGCGCCACCAACAGGCACAGCTGTGGAATGTTCGCCGAAAACGGCGCCCACGCGTCGCCCACCACCAAGAGCGCCGCCTGCAGGGCGCACACGACCAGCGGCCGATACCGCAACAACCCCACGGCCAGCCCGCTGACCACCACCAACGCCGCCGACCACCCCGCGGGCAACGCCTCGTGCGGCCACGACCGCCACGTCGCCGCCACCGCCAGCCCCGCCACGACCACCGCGACCGCCAGGTCGGGCGCGACCCGCTGCCACCACGGCATCTCCACGCCAAGGCCCGCACGGCGAAGCGCTTCCGCCCGTGGGGAACCCGCGTGCCATTCCTCGTGGCCGTTTGGTTCCGCCCGTGGGGAACCCAGGTCCCCGAGACGCTCGGGCATCGGTTCCGCCCGTGGCCTGCCCAAGGTCGGATCCTCCTGGCCGTTCGGTTCCGCCCGTGACCCACCCGTGGTGGGATCGTCGTGGGCGTTTGGTTCCGCTCGTGGGGAACCCAGGTCCCCAAGACGGTGGGCGTTCGGTTCCGTCCCTGACCCACCCGTGGTGGGATCGTCGTGGGCGTTTGGTTCCGCCCGTGGGGAACCCGCGTGTCTTTCGTCGCGGGCGTTTGGTTTGGCCCGTGGCCCTCCCGTGGTTGGGTCCTCGCGGGTATTCGATTCCGTCCGTGACCCTCCCGTGGTCGGGTCCTCGCGGGCGGGAGGTTCTGGTTGTGGCGTCGGGTCCGTGTTCCGTCGGCCGTCGCGGGCGGGACGCGTCGGGTCGTGGCCCGTGCGCCGCCAGCCAGGTGACTTCATGGGCGGTGGGGCTGGGCGGCGCGGGCGCTTGCG
>NZ_DASQPW010000288.1:0-7733 GCF_035643755.1 Stackebrandtia sp.
ATAAAAAGTTGTCGCCGAAGTCCTTATTAGAATCAATGGCCGTCGGGTACGTCCGATTAACCCGGCGGCAAAGCTTCTCTGCGAGCCTTTCCAGAGGTGCGTGACTTGAGTGTCCTTGGTAGACTGAATGCGTGGATGTGAAAAGCGCCTTGATTTCGGCGTGCTGGTCGATACCCGTCATCGTCGCGGGCGCGTTTGCCATTTTGGTGCTGGCTGCGACATTAATGAATAAGGTGCTGACGGCGTCGCGTACCCAGATGCTGTTGTGGTACCGGTTCGGGGCCCGGGGGCAATGTCGTTCGATCTTGCGGTTGCTGCATCATCGTCGTTGGTCCGGAGTAGCGACGCTGGTTGGCAATGTGACGGGGTTAGTAATCTTGTCTGCAGTGAGCGTATGGGTGGGATTCTTCGCGTTCATCGCCACCTTCTTGTCGTTCGCGACCGGTGCCGCCTCGCGCAGGCACTGCATGTGTTCTATCTGAACAGGGGCGCGCTCGTGTGCGCGGCGTTCACGGGCGCGATTGCTGCCGTATCCCCCGTGTTGGCACACATGCACAACGACGGCAGCGTGGCCCATTCGGGGTCGCGGACCATGGTCATGCTGACGAGCCTCGCGCTCGTGGCCGTCACGCTAATCCCGCTTCGTCTGGGGCTCCAAAGTGCGCAAGTCAAAGTACGTGCCGTCGACGCCATCGACGATTGCCTTGGCACGCCCCTCAAACTACGGCCCCCAGCCAAGCCTGACAAGCACCAGCGTCGAAAGGTCAAGGCCGAAGCCTTGGCGCGCGCCACCCTGTTCATTGAACGTGCCGCCAACCGTTTCGACCTCGTCGCCCCGATCGGGCTGCCAACACCACGCGCCACATTGCTACGAGGCTGCGCTCGAAAACTTCGGGAGTTCCAGACACAAGTCGACTGCTTGCAAACCAGCCTGCCCGACCACATCACTCGCGCATTGAAGGATGCTGCGGTCGTACTGGCCGAACCGGCCCATCCACGCATCTACGACTCCATCGCCGACGACCGTCCCGCCTTCGACCGCACCGGGCAACCCTTGGCCTACCTCAGCACCAAACCCGCGGGACGCGTCGCCACATCAATGGAACGCGCGGTGCATCGGTTCGAACAAACCCACCGCCTGGTCAAAGCCGCCGGGTTCCTCATCGCCATAGGGGTGCTGATTGCACTGATCGTTTGGGGACACGCCAGCATCACCGCGTTGGCGGCCCCTCTGTCTTGGTAAGGACCGGCTTCGCGCGTGCGATCGGACCTCTTGGTGTAGCCATCCAAGACATGTCTGCCGTCCATTCGATGCGGCCCCGGGCTACAAGAACAAAGACGTAAATCCCCCAAAGCAGGGTAACCACCTCCTCGGCCGCACTCCGTCAACCAAAGTCGACGACCACCACCACGTCCTCCGCAGGTGCGCGCTCAGAGACAATGTATTAGTGAAATGGCAGAGTGTGACACCTGCGGCGATCACCGGATTGGTTGCGTTGCTTGGAGTCAGGTACGGAGCAACATTGGCCGCCAAGCGCGAACATGAGACTTGGCTTCGGGCCCAAAGGTACGAAACCTATATTGAACTTCTCACCACTGTCGAACAGTGCACTGAAAAGTTCTCCATGATCGCCTACGAGTTCGCGCTTGCCAAGGAAGGCGATGGCCGCAATGCAAAACAAGTTCAAGATGCCATCAAAGCCTGGGAACACTGGTCGCTGGCTGCGGAGGTTTCGTCCGACACCGCTTGTTGGCGAGTTCTGACACCGCCGGGCACGTGTCGGTGCCGCGGATGTTGGTTTGCGTCGACACCGCTTCCGCGCCCGACGGGTGTCAGGTTGTCCGCTGCTTTGTGGCTTGGGCCAGACGGTAGGAGTCGGTGCCGGTCTCGAGGATGGTGCCGCCGAAGGTGAGTCGGTCGACGATGGCTGCGCATAGCCGGGGGTCGGTGAAGGTCTTGGTCCAGCCGCCGAAGGACTCATTGGACGCGATCGCGACCGAGGCCTTCTCCTCACGCTCGGTGAGGACCTGGAAGAGGAGTTCCGCGCCGCGGCGGTCGAGTTGCGTGTAGCCGAGTTCGTCGATGCACAGCAGGTCGACGCGGCCGTAGCGGGCGATGGTCTTCGCCAGCGTCATCTCGTCGGCGGCCTCGACGAGCTCGTTGGCAAGCTGGGTCGCCAGGGTGTACTTGACCCGGTAGCCGGCCATGGCGGCCTCGGTGCCGAGTGCGATCAGCAGATGGGACTTGCCGGTGCCGGAGTCCCCGATCAGACACAGCGGCTGTCCCTTCTGGACCCATTCGCACTTGGCGAGGGTGTGGATCACGGCGGGATCGATGTTGGGGTTGGCGTCGAAGTCGAAGGCCCGCAGGGACTTCTCGCGGGGGAACTTGGCGGCCTTGATCCGGCGTTCGGACCGGCGTCGGGCGCGATCGTCGCACTCGGCAAGCAATAGTTCGGCGAGGAACCCGCGGTAAGACATCTGCTCACGCCCCGCCCGGTCGGCGTAGTCGGTGAAGGAATTGCGGATGGTGGGCATTCGCAGCATCCGGCACGCTTGGTCGATCGCGGCGTCGGCTGCTTCTTCGGTCATTCCACGGCGCTTGGTGGTCGCGGTGCGGCTCCTTCGTTCGGGGTGTCACGTCGGCTGGCCAACAGTTGGTCGTACTTCTCCACGCTCGGCAGCGGCCGAGTGTCGGCCGGGATGTGGGCGCGGAGCCGGCGCTCGGTCAGCGATCGCACGGCAGGGATCTCGCCTTCTCCGCGTGCCCTGTCGCCGCTCATCAGGGACTGGTGGTCCGCTGTCGTGTCGTCGGCTCCGCCATCTGCTGTGTCGTTGTACTTGCGCGCTTCCAACGCGACAGCGTCCGCGGTGAGCGCGCCTGCACGCAGCGCCGTCGCGAGTCCGGCGACGACGTGGTCGTGTGGAAGGTGCCGGTGCAGCATCAGGACCTCAATGAGGGCACGGGTGCCGTCGGCGTCACCGTGGGCCTTGCAGGCCGCGGCCCACCAGGCGTCGTGAACGGGCGTGAACCGCCCGGATGCCCTGGCCTGCTCCAGCGCTTTCGCGCCGGGTAGCGCGCCCGGTTTACGGAGGAGGACCTCGAGATAGTGGTCCAGGTCGACCCGGGTCGAGCCCTTGGTCATGAGCCGTTCGTGGCGGGCGATCTCGCTGCCGTCGAACACGACCAGGTCGCTGGCGTTCAGGAGCACCCCGGCTTGACGGCCGACCATGCGCGCGGGCACGGAGTACTTGTTCATCCGGACCGTGACCTGGGCGTACCGGTCCACGCGCGGGGTGAACCAGCGGCCGGTCTCGAACGGCTCGGTCGGAAGGGGCGCGAGGAGTGGCTGCTCGGTGGCGAAGTGTTCCCCGACCGTGCGGGCGCGGGACCCGATCCGCCGGGCGTCGTCGGCTTCGTCCCAGGCGTCGACCATAGCGTTGAGCTCGGCGAGGGAGTCGACTTCTGGGATGGGGACGAGGTGGTTGCGTCGGAACCAGCCGATCTGCCCCTCGACGCCGCCTTTCTCGTGCGCACCTTGGATTCCGGGCTGGCAATAGAAGGCTTCGATGCCGTAGTGGGAACGGACGGCGCTCCACCTGTCGGCCTCGACCCGCTGGCGGGAGAACCCAATCACGCTCGCGACGGCGGCCTTGAGGTTGTCGTAGCGGATCTTCCCGGTCGGCACCCCGCCGAGCACGTTGAAGGCGTGGACGTGGCCCTCGAAGAAGGCTTCCTGCCCAGCCGAGGCACTGACCCTGTGCACGGCCTTGCCCGAGTAGAAGAGCCGAAGGCTGAACAGCGCGCAGGTTACGAGCTCGCCGCGCAGGCGGATGGCGACGTCGCCGAAGTCAACCTCGGCCTCGCGGCCCGGGCGGTGCTCTTGCGGGATGAACGCGTTGGCAGGTTCCTGTCCGACCTCGACGCGAATCTCACGGCGTCGGGCGGCGACGTACTCGCGGACCATCCAGTACGACACCACCCCGGCCCCGTCATGTTCGTCAAGCAGTCGATCGAAGATCCGCTTCGCCGTGTGTCGCTGCTTCCGCGGCGCGTCGAGGTCCGAGCGCAGCCAGTCGTCGATCACCACTCGGTACGCGTCAAGCCGTGAGCCGCGTTTGGGCGGTTGCTTTCTCTCCTTCGGCCATGCAGATTCCAGCGCCGCTGTCGCGGTTCGGAAGCCGACGCCGTGCTTGCGCTGCAGCGCGCGGTTGGACATCCCAGATCGGGCATCCCGTCGGATCGCCGCGTACAGGTCGACCCGGGAACGCGGCTGCATCATCGGTGGCACTCCTGACGCGAGCACGCCGTGGGCACGACTTTCGGCACCGGGCCACCGCCCCGGGAACGGTGACCGCATGCGACCACAGCCCGGAATCACTGGCCCTACCGAGGTGCCTGGTCATGTGCTGCGCAGGGCTTCGGTGGGCGGTACTGAGTCGGCCCGGAGTGCGGGGTACGACCGACGACGGAGCCGATGAGCAGCGAGCAGGCCACGTCGAGTCCAACTGAAGCCCAGGTCAGTACGACGGCCCGGCCTTGCGTGGTGACGAAGACGTTGGTGACGAGCACGCCCAGGATCAGGCCTGTGATGCCGCCGACGACATCAACCTCGACACCACCTGTCCGCCCCGTGTCCCTGGCGCGACGAAGATCTGCTTGCGCGGTGCCTAATCGGTCTTCCCGCAACACCTCGCGGGCCCCTCAGTGTTCGCTGCTGAAGAACCGTAGCAACAGCGGGCCGACGGTCTGTGGGTCGACGACGTGATCCGGCCCCTCGAGGGTCTCCCGTTGAGCGTGGGGTAGTAGGTCTGCAAGCTCGTCGGCTGCGCGGTCGAAGAAGTCCGAGGGCAGGCCTGCCATATAGGGGGCCGTGATCGGTCCTCCGGTGGTGACCAGGACCGGTTGGGTGACCGTTGCCAGTCGATCGGCCGGCAATTGGTAGCGGTTGAGGAAGACGCTGTCGTGGACCAGCGTGGGCGCGAGGGCGACCGAATGCGCCCAATGCGCCGTCTGCTTGCCTGCCGCTTTCCTGGCCGCGATGTTGTCGTCGGAGGCGCCGGTCATGCGCATGAACAGTTCGAGAACCTCCTCGTCTCGCCCGGCGTCGAAGGCGCGTCGGGTGTCTGCGATGTACTCCTCGAATCGCGGGCGTATGTCGTCCCCGACCGCGTAGGGCACCTCCCACACGGCGATCGTGTCGATGGCTGACCCGGCCGCGGCGGCTTCCAGCGCCAGCGCGCCGCCTGAGGACGCCCCGAACAGGTGTGCCGAGCCGCTCGCCTCCGCGATCAACGCATCCAGGTCCTCGATCTCCCTTTCCACGGCGTAGGGCTCGGTGAAGCCGCTCGCGCCGCGTCCCCGACGGGCATAGTTGTAAACCGTGAAGTGCTCGGCGAGAGCAGGTACCAAGGGAGCGTTCTCCTCCCCCTCGTCGAGTGCTCCGCCCACCAGAATGACGGCCGGACCGCTTCCTTCCCTGTCGTAGGCGATGGTGGTGCCATCGTTTGATGTCACGCGAAAGGCCATCTCGTTCATCTCACATCTCCGTTCGAGAGGTTTGTCTCAGCGCCTGAGCAGCGTGCCGACGACGGCCTCGGTGCGCGACCACCGCGCCCTTGCGATCACGGCCGCCACGACGAGAAGGACGAGCGGCAGCCAAGGGCTCTGCTCGAGCACGAACTGATCGGTGATGACAGCACCGGTCAGCAATGCCGCCAACCCGAGACTGGCCAGGCCCGCCAGAGCCGGGATCAGAAGTCCAACCCCTCCCGCGACCTCCAGCGCTCCGACCAGGTACCGGAGCCACTGGCCAGCCCCGATGTCGGCGAACATGTCCACCATGACCGGGTCGCCGGCGAGCTTCGAGATTCCGCCGCCGGCGATTGTCGCCGCCAGCACGATTTGCAGAATCCAGACCCCGATGCTGCTCGCCCGCCCGGGCGTGTGCGCAACGGTTTCCGAGTTGTTCTTGGGGATGGTGCTCATTCGGCTCTCCTTGTCGTGTCCGGGTCTGGTACCGGTGATGGCGTTGGCCGAGTGGGCCGGGTTGTCGGAGTTGATTTCGACCAAGTGCTCGCGGTAGCGGCATCTACTTCTTGTTGCGGTAGAGGACCATGGTGATGGGACCGAAGACCGCGACGAGAAGTACGGACGAGACGAGCACCCAGCCGATTTCCCCGGCGGGCACCGAGCCGTGCATCAGGCCGCGTACCACGGTCGCCAGGTGGGTGATCGGGTTGACCTCGACGACCGCCTGCATCCACCCGGGCATCGTCTTCGGGTCCACGAAGATGTTGCTCCCGAACGTCAGCGGGAACATCACCATCATGCTGACCCCCGCCACCGAGTTCGGCGTGCGCAGGATCAGGCTGAGCATCGTCCACAGCCACGACAGGCAGAACGAGAACACCAGCAGCAGCACCACCGACAGCACCACCCCGACGGCGCCACCCTCCGGCCGGAACCCTAGAACCAGGCCGAGCGTGATCACGATCGCCGACCCGATCGAGTAGCGCATCACATCGCCGAGCAGGGCGCCGACCAGCGGCGACGGTCGCCACACCGGGAGCGCCCTGAATCTGTCGAACACCCCCTTCTGGATGTCGGTGTTCAGCGTAATGCCAGTGTTCATGGTGATCATGACGTTCGCCTGCACCAGGATGCCGGGCAGCAGGAACTGCAGGTACTCCTGAGTCGACCCGGCGAGCGCGCCACCGAACAGGTAGGTGAACATCAGCGTGAACATGATCGGGAACATGGTCACGTCGACGAGCTGCTCCGGGACGTGTTTGATCTTCAGCAGCGCCCGCCAGCCGAATGTCAACGAGGTGCGCACCGGGCCGGGGCGAGACGGCCGCTCGCCGGCCGACAGCACACTGCGCAGCGCGTCCTCGGTGACCGGCGCCGACGCCTGCTCCGCGGACGTGGCATTCATGCGGCATCCTCCTCGGGTGTCTCTTCGGCGGGATGTCCGGTCAGGGTGAGGAACACCTCGTCTAGGCTCGGCTGACCGAGCGCGAACTCGGTGACGTCGATGCCGCTGCGGGACAGCTCGGCCAGGGCGCGGGCGACCCGCTCGGGGTCGGAGATCCGCGCGGACAGCGCGGCCGGGTCGGCGGACGGCTCGGCCGGCACCTCGAGGACGCCGGCGAGGACCCGTTCGGCCTCGGCCCGCTGCTCGGGCGCACGTAGCCGTACGTGCAGCGAGCCGGCGCCGACCGACGCCTTGAGCTCGCCGCCCGAGCCCTCGGCAATGACCTTCCCGTGGTCGATCACCGCTATCCGGTCGGCCAGCTGGTCGGCCTCGTCGAGGTACTGCGTGGTCAGCAACACGGTGGCGCCCTCGGCGACCATGCCCCTGACGATCTCCCAGACCTGGTTCCTGCTGCGCGGGTCGAGCCCAGTCGTGGGCTCGTCGAGGAAGATCAGTTCGGGGGTGACGACCAGGCTCGCCGCGATGTCGATGCGCCTGCGCATCCCGCCGGAGTACTTCTTCACCTGCCGGTCGGCCGCCTCGGCAAGACCGAACGCGTCGAGCAGGTCGGCCGCCCGCTCCCTGCCTCGGCGGCGTGAGTAGCCGAGCAGCCTGGCGAGCAGCAACAGGTTCTCCACCCCGGTGAGGTCCTCGTCGACCGACGCGAACTGCCCGGTGAGGCCCACCCTGCTCCGCACCGCCCGGGCGTCACGCACGACGTCGTAGCCGAGCACTTGCGCCTCTCCGGCGTCGGGG
>NZ_DASQPW010000289.1:0-2910 GCF_035643755.1 Stackebrandtia sp.
CCCCAGCGTCTGGGCCACCGGCACCAGCCGTACCTCGACCCCGTCGAGCTCCCAGGATCGCTCGGTGTGGTCGGGCGAGCGCCCCACCACGAGCACCTCCCAGCCCGCCTCGGCGGCGGAGCGGGCGGCCTTTTGGGCGCGGGTGTCGGTGGTGACAGGGTTGTCGACCAGCATGACGACCCGCCCCCGGCGGGTGCGGTGGGCGGTCTCGTGGTTCACGTTTCCCCTCCTATATGGGCTATGCGCGGACGCTGCCCCGTACCCTGCCGAAAAGCTCGCGCAGGGTCGGCCGTCCCTGGAGCCAGACCTGCTTGCCCGCCGCGTCGTGGACGGGCAGCTCGAAGTGGTTGTTCGACCAGGACAGCCGCATGCCCAGCCCCCACCAGCCCGAGGCCAGGCGCAGGCGGGGCGGGAGCAGGGTGGCCTTGACGCCGATGCCCTCGTCGGTGTTCTCCACGGTGGCGCGGACGGTCTTGATTCGCTTGCCGCGCACCAGACACAGCTCGGCGGTGGCGTCCTTCGGCCAGGACTCCAGGTGGCCGTGGGCGGCCACGGCGTAGTGGGTGCGGGTGGACTCGCATTCGGTGAGCCGCATCAGGTCCATTGTGGAGGCATTGCGGGCGGCGACCGACAGGACGAGTTCCCCGCGCTTGGTGGCCGACGTCGTCACCAGGGCGGGCGTCCCGACGTCCAGCGACATCAGCTTGTGGCGGCGCTGCGCGTACTCCCCCGGGGTGTCCAGCCGCCGCCGCATGGTGACGCCGTGGGCGCACACCTCGACCCACACCTCCCAGCGCCCGTCGGGCAGCGGCCGCCCATCGGCCAGCCTGCCCAGATCGAGGTAGGCGACGAAGCCCGCGTACCCGTACTCGTAGCGGCCGTCGTGCGGCCCCGCCGCCAGCTCGGGCGTGCGGGTGCCGCGCGCCTGCACCCCCAGCTCGGCGCCGCTGTCGCGCTCGCGCAGCACCACCGTGACCGTTTGCTCGTCGGTGTCGATGTGGGGAATGAACGCGTGGCCCGCCAGCCGCAGCTTGGTGCCGTGCCAGTCCATCTCGCGCAGCCGCCGGCGCGGCCGCAGGTTCGGGGTGCGGTCGTAGCAGACGTCGGGGATCGCGGCGGCGGGGTTGCGGAAGAACGGCAGGCCCGCGTACACCCGCCCGCCATCCACAATGTCCTTGACGGGGTCGCCGAACCGCTGGAACCGCACGATGTCGGTGAGCTCCTCGGACAGGTCGTTGACCAGGCAGTGCGCCATCACCCGAAAGATCGGCGGCAGCGCCGCGAACACGCTGGGCGTCATCCAGTGCGCGCAGAACTCCCTGGCCGCCGCCACCAGCGCCGCGCGGTCCTCATCGGACATCTCGTCGAACCAGCGGCCGCCCAACGCCTCGTCCAGCACCTCGCGCCGCACATGCCGCTCGAGCAACCGATCCCGGCCGCCCCCTTCGGGCACGTGGTCGGCGATGGTGTGAGCGATCGCGTCCACCCGCGAGATGAACTCCAGCGCGTCGTCGGCCGCCGCGGGGGCGTCGCCGCGGTCGCGGACGTAATAGCAGTCGTAGTCGGCCACCACGGAGATCACCCTGGCGCACAGATACGCGTACGACACGAACTCCAGGTCGCTGCCGGCCCGCGGGCCCTTCACGAACCCGATCCCCAGTTCATCCACAAAGGCCCGGCGAAACAGCTTGTGGGCGTCCAGCCACTCGTACACGCCGCCGTCGACGATCTCGGCCCGCTCGACATCCTGGCTCCACCCGCGCCGATGTCCCCGCCCGCGCCCCAGCACGGGGGCGGTCGCGCCCAGCACGATGTCGGAACCGGCGCGGCGCGCCATCGCCAGCATCTTGCCAAGCGCCTCGGTGCCGAGATAGTCGTCGGCGTCCAGGAAGAACAGGTACTCGCCGCGCGCGGCGGTCATGCCCACGTTGCGGGGCTCGCCCGCGCCGCCCGAGTTCTCCGCCAGGTGGACGACCCGGAGCCGCCGGTGCCGCTCGGCGAGCACGTCGAGCTCCTCGCCGCTGCCGTCGGTGGAACAGTCGTCGACGGCGATGATCTCCACGGCGTCGGAGTCGATCGTCTGCGCCACCACCGATTCCACGGCCTGCCGCAGCCACGGCATCGCGTTGTACACCGGAATGACCACGCTGACGTCGGGAGTCCTCACATTCGGTGATATTACATACAGTCAGGCACCGATTTCGGTTAAGTCTCCAGCGGCGCGGCGAGATCCTGGGCGACCCAGAACCGCTGGCGTTGAAACGGATAGGTGGGCAGGTCGACGACCCGGGCCCCGGTGCCGTCGAACAACTTCCGCCAGTTCACCGACGCGCCGCGCACGTGCGCCCGCGCCAGCACGGTGACCACCGATTCCCTCGGCGACGCCTCGGGGTCGAACGCCGCGATGACGCCGCCGGCCTCGTCGCCGCGCTCGTCGGGGTCGGTGGAGATCACCGTGGCGTACGCCGTCTCGTCGTTGGCCGCGTTTCCTGCCGTCAGGTGGCCCGCGGCGGCCCGACCGGCGGAGTCCCCGCCGACGTGGTCGAACGCGATACCCCACCAGGTCAGCAGCCGATGCAGGGCGACCTGGGTGACGAACGCCGCCGACGCCGCGTCCGAAGCGTCGCCGCCACGCAGCTCGTCGCGCACCGTGGCGAACACCGCCGCGAAGCGGGCGTCGGCCTCGCGCAGCCGTTCTCCCTCGCGAGCCACCGCCTCGGCGCTCCCGCGGCACACGAACGCGATCCCGCCCCGCGTCGCGGTCCCGCTCACCACCCGCGCCGTCGGCTCACCGGCGGCCAGCGCGCGCAGGTCGTCGGCCATTTCCGACACGTCGGTACCGAAAACCACCGCCCGCTCCTCAAAGGAGGATCGCGTGGTGGCCAGGGAGAACGCGACGTCCCACCGCGA
>NZ_DASQPW010000290.1:0-2092 GCF_035643755.1 Stackebrandtia sp.
GCGCGCGTCCGCGACCGCCGCCGAGGTGAAAACCCAACTGCGCGTTGACATGCTGAGCGCCTGCGGCGACCGCGCGCGGCCGCACCACGGCCGCCACGGCGAGACCGTCACCCTCATCACCCGCGGCGTGGACGCCCTGGACGCCTACATCACGGGCTACCTGCCGCAGCTGTGCCTGGCCGCCGCCGTCCCCGTCGCGGTCCTGGCGACGCTGGTCTTCGGCGACTGGCCGTCCACCGTGATCATCGCGATCACGCTGCCGCTGATCCCGATCTTCGGTGCCCTGATCGGCTGGCACACCGAGGCCAAGACCAAGCGGCAGTGGCGGACGCTGGCGCGACTGGGCGGCCACTTCCTGGACGCCGTGGCGGGCCTGTCGACGCTGCGGATCTTCGGGCGGGTGGCGGCCCACGCCGCGGCGGTGCGCGACTCCGCCGAGCGCTACCGGCGCACCACAATGGAGACACTGCGGGTGGCGTTCCTGTCGGCGCTGGTGCTGGAGCTGGTGGCCACGGTGTCGGTGGCGCTGGTCGCGGTGCCGATCGGGCTGCGCCTGGTCGACGGCACCATGAGTCTGCGGATCGCCTTCCTGGTGTTGTTGCTGGCGCCCGAGGTGTACCTGCCGCTGCGTTCGGTCGGGACCCAGTTCCACGCCGCCCAGGAGGGCCTGGCCGCGATGAACGACGCCTTCGCCGTGATGGACGCGCGGCCGACATCCCCCACCCCCACGGCGGAGACGATGGAACCCCCGAACCCCGGTCCCCAGACTTATCCACAGGCGAAGCGTTGTCCACAGGACGGGGAAGAAGGTGTGGACAGCGCTGGCGTGGGGCGGGTTACGCTCAAAATAGGGGAGGAGGTTGGAGGCCCCCGTCCGATTCGGATCGCCGACGTGGTGGTGCGGTACCCCGATCGCGACAACCCCGCCCTCAACGGAGTGAGCCTCACCGTGGAGGCGGGCCAAACGATCGCGCTGATCGGGCCCAGCGGGGCGGGGAAGTCCACTTTGCTCAATGTGCTGCTGGGGTGCGCCCCCGTCGCGGAGGGGCGGGTGACCTACGGCGACATCGACCTGGCCGACGTCGACTCCGAAGGCTGGCTGCGCAACATCGCGTGGGTGCCGCAGCGCCCGCACCTGTTCGCCATGAGCGTCGCCGACAACATTCGCCTGGGCCAACCCGACGCGACCCCCGCGCAGGTGCGCCACGCCGCCGACGCCGCCCACGCCACCGAGTTCATCTCGACCCTCCCCCGCGACTTCGACACCGAGCTGGGCGACGCGGGTTTCGGTCTGTCGACGGGGCAGCGGCGGCGGGTCGCGCTGGCGCGCGCGTTCCTGCGCATCGACATGCTCGACTGCCCACTGGTGCTTTTGGACGAACCCACCGCCAGCATGGACATCCACAGCGAGCACGCGGTGACGCGGGCGACGCGGGACCTGTTGCGGGGGCGCGCGGCCGTGGTGGTGGCGCATCGCAGCGCGCTTGTGGACCTCGCCGACGCGGTGGTGTCGGTCGCTCACGGACGCGTCGCCGCGCAACGGCGGGAGGTGGCCAGCCGTGCCTGAGCTGCGCATCCTTCGCCTCATCGGACCGCAGCTGCCGCGCGTGGCGTTGGCGGCGCTGCTGTCGGCGCTGGCCGAACTGTCGGGCATCGCGCTGATCGCCACCGCCAGCTGGCTGCTGGCCACGGCCGCCCACCAGCCGCCGCTGCCCACCTTGAGCGTCGCGATCGTCGCGGTGCGCACCTTCGCGATCTCGCGGGGGACGCTGAGATACCTGGACCGCCTCGTGGGGCACGACGCGGTGCTGCGGGCGCTGGCCAGGCTGAGGGCGACGATCTTCCAACGGCTGGCACCGTTGGCGCCCCTGGGATCTCGGGTGTTCGGCGGCGGGGATCTGCTGTCGCGGATGGTTTCGGACGTGGACGCGGTGCAGGATCTGGTGCTGCGCGTCGTCACACCAATGTGGACGTCGGTGGTGGTGTGCCTGGCCGCCATCGGTTTCACGGCGATGTTCTCGCCGCCGGCGGCCGCGGCGCTGACGACCGGCCTGGTCCTGGCGGGCGTGGGGGTACCCGTGGCGTGCGGTCG
>NZ_DASQPW010000291.1:0-26821 GCF_035643755.1 Stackebrandtia sp.
CCGCGCCGCCGCGGCCCTGCTGTGGGCGTTCGGCGCCGACGAGCGGCGGCGGTCTCGGTGGTCCACCCAGGCGAGGTCGCTGGGCCGGGTGCGCGCCGCTTTCGCGCCGCCGCCCGCCATCGACGCGCTGTGCGACGAACTGGCCCAGGCGATCGGGGACTTCGGCGCCGCGTCCGGGCTCGGCCTCGGCGTCGACACCGCGCTGGCGGGCCGCTACCTCTTCGAGGAGCTGGCCGCCGACACCGACGGATTCGTCACCAGCGCCCGGGCCCGCAACCTGGTGGCGGGCTTCCGCACGGGGATGGGGCGCGAGGGCCTGGCCGCCTACGAATCCGACCTGCGCCTGCTGGACGGCGACCTGGCGGCCCGCCACCGCCTGGTCACCGCGTGGCTGACCGGATTCGCCCGGTCCAAGGCGGACGTTCACCCGCTCGACCTCGCCGAGGCGTGCGCCATCGAGCTGACCGGCGACGCCCTGCCCCGCCACGACTCCCCGGCCGAGATCGCCGCCACCGTCGGCGGCCTGCTGGGCACCCACCCGCGCGTCGCCGACCGCGCCCTCACGCTTCGCCTCGACGAGACCCTGGCCCGCCTGGCCGCGTTCCGCCGCGACCGCGTGCCCGCCTACCGCGAATACCAGTCGTCCCGAAACGCCTTGGTCGCCAAGGAAAAGCAACGCCTGCGCATCTCCGAATACCAGCCGAGGGTGATGAGCACCTTCGTCCGCAATCGACTCCTGGACGAGGTGTACCTGCCGCTGATCGGCGGCAACCTCGCCAAGCAGGTCGGCGCCGCCGGCGACGCCAAGCGCACCGACAACATGGGGATGCTGCTGCTGATCTCGCCGCCCGGCTACGGCAAGACCACCCTGATGGAGTACGTCGCCTCGCGGCTGGGCATGGTCTTCGTCAAGGTCAACGGCCCCGCGCTCGGCCACGAGGTCACGTCCATCGATCCCGCCGAGGCCCCCAACGCCACCGCCCGCGCCGAGGTTTCCAAGATCAACTTCGCGCTCGAGGCGGGCAACAACGTCATGCTGTACCTGGACGACATCCAGCACACCAACCCCGAGCTGTTGCAGAAGTTCATCTCCCTGTGCGACGCGCAGCGGCGCATGGAGGGCGTCTGGAATGGACAGACCCGCACCTATGATCTGCGGGGCAAGCGTTTCGCCGTCGTCATGGCGGGCAACCCGTACACCGAGTCGGGCCAGCGCTTCCGCATCCCTGACATGCTCGCCAACCGCGCCGACGTGTGGAACCTGGGCGACGTCCTGTCGGGACGCGAGGAGGTCTTCGCCCTCAGCTACCTGGAGAACGCGCTGACCTCCAACCCGGTGCTGGCGCCGCTGGCCGCCCGCGACCGCGGCGACCTGGAGGTGCTGGTGAGGCTGGCGCGCGGCGACTCCGACGCCACCGTCGACAAGCTGTCCCACGCGTACTCCGCGGCGGAGCTGGACCAGATCCTTTCGGTGCTGCGCAAGCTTTCCCGCGTCCAGGAGGTCGTGCTGACCTGCAACCGGGCGTACATCGCCTCGGCGGCCCAGGCCGACGCCTCCCGCACCGAACCGCCGTTCGGGCTGCAGGGCTCGTACCGCAACATGTCCAAACTGGCCGAACGCGTCGTCCCGGCCATGAACGAGGCCGAGCTCGACGCGGTGATCGACGACCACTACCTCGGCGAGGCCCAGACCCTCACCACGGGCGCCGAGGCCAACCTGTTGAAGCTGGCCGAACTGCGCGGCCGGCTCACCGACGAGCAGGCGCGGCGCTGGGCGGAGATCAAGTCCGCCTACACCCGCCGGCTCGCCCTGGGCGGCGACGCCGACGACCCGGCCACCCGCGCCGTCGGGGCGCTGGGTCTGCTGGCCGACCGGGTGGGCGCGGTCGAGGCGGCGATCACCCGGGCCGCGTCGACCTCCTGAGCCGCACCGGGTTCGGCCCCACCACACCCCCTATATAGACAAATCGTCTAGGGCTATATAGACTTCCAATCATGCCGAACAACGTGCGCGTCACACCCACCGTCGCCGCCGTACTGGCGGCCCTGCTCGCCGAGCCGGACGCCGAACACTACGGACTGGATCTCGTGCGCCGCACCGGTCTGTCGGCCGGGACCCTCTACCCGATCCTGATGCGCCTGCGGCGCGCGGAATGGGTGGAGGCCACCTGGGAGGACATCGACCCGCACGAGGCCGGCCGTCCCGCGCGCCGCTACTACCGCCTCACCCCCCACGGCGCCGCCACCGCGCGCTCCGAGCTGCGGGCGATGTACCAGCGACTATCCATCGTGCCCGGAATCGCGGGGGAGTCCCCCGCGTGAGGGCCGTGGACGCGGTCGTGACCCGCTGCGTGCGGGTCGCGGTGTCCCGCTGGCCCCAAGACATCCGCGACGAACAGGCGGAGGAGTGGACCGCGGAACTGCACGCGATCCGCCGCGACACGTCCATAGCCGCGTGGCGGCGGCACTGGGAGCGGCTGTACTTCGCCGTCACCCTGGCCGCGTCGTCACCGTATCGAGAACGAACCGGAAGGACCCTCCTTATGCACCAACTCACCGTTCTGGGCCGACGATGCGCCATGCTCGTCGCCATCGGCGTCCTATGTGGCCTCGCCCAGGCGGCGCCAGGCATGATGTACCGAACCGGGCAACACGGCCCCGGGGCCGTGTACGTCGCCGGCGTCGCCACCGTGCTGGCCACCGCCCTGCTGGGCCTGATCGGCTACCGGCTCGGCACCCGCCAACCCCTGTCGGTCCGCCCCGAGCGCCGCTTCGGGCGGCTCGCCACCGCGGCGGTCGCGATGGCGTGCGTCGGCGGCGTCGTGGCCATCCTGACCGCCCGCTTCGGCGACGGCAGCGCCATCGAATGGCTGATGTACCCGGTGTGGATGGTGCCGTTCCTGCCGTTGCTGGCCCACGTCATGCGCCTGGCGGCCAAGGGACGCGCCGCGGCGGCGTGGTGCTGGGGAATCGGCGGCGGACTCCTGCTGTGCGAGCTGCTGGCCGTCCCGCTCGGCGTCGGCTACCTCCTCCACGGCGGCGCCGAACTCTCCCACATCGACCTCGCGGGCTCCCCGCTGTGGTTCCCGCGCGGCGTCGGCGGCGAATTCGGGGCCTGGTCGGCCCAGATCGGCATCTTCGACGGCGACCCGGGGGACACCCTGACAGGCGGGCTGTCGACCATCATTCCCAGCGTGCTCCCCGCCACCGTCTTCCTCCTGGCCTACCTGCCGCGCACCACCCGCGCCGTAGTCGCCGCCGCGTCCCCCGAGACCGCCCCTGACCCCGCCACCCCGCGGGTTCCGCAGACCGCCGCGCTGACCCTCTGCGGCCTCGCCGCGGTCTCCTGGGCCGCCATCGCCGCGCTCCTCACCCCGGTCGCCGACCGGATCGACCACGCCGTCCCGCCCGCCTGGGTGCGCGACCTCCGGTTCGCCGCGATCCTCCTGATCGCCGCGTCCCTGGCCTGGGCCCTGCTGCCCCGGGCCCGCGCCCTGGCGCCCGGCCTCCTCCTGGGAATCGCGCTGCTGGCCGTCGACATCGCCGCCGACCGCTGGCACCTGACCGGGGCGGGCGCGTTCGCGCTCCTGGCGGGCATCGCGGGCGCCCTCGTCGTCGGCGCCTGGTGGCTCGCCACCAACCTCGACAAGCGCGCGGCGGACGCCACGACCCAGCGCCGCGGCCTGATCGGGCTGGCGATCCTGGCGGCCTGCTGCGCGCCGGGCGTCCAATGGCAGGCCGACCCCCTCACCAGGGGCTTCGAGCACGGCGACGTCCCCGCGCCCATCGCGATGCAGATCACCACCATCGCGCTGATGCTGGCGCTGACCGCCCTCGCCGTCTGCGCGGCCAATGCCGCCCGCGTCACCCCGCTGTCGCCAGTGGCGTTTGTCACACTGCTCGGGCTCCCTCTCGCGCTGCTGGCCGGAACGGGCTTCCTCACCGTGACGGGGCTGCCGGTCGTACCCGCCGGGATCGGCGGCCTGCTCGGCCTCCCCCTGGCCATGTACACCTACGCGATCGTCGCCTGGGAATCCACCCCGTCGATACGCAGGACGTCCGTCTGGGTGGGGCTCACGCTGGCGATCATCCCCGCAGCCGTCCTCGTCGCCTACGCCGAGGGGATGCTCGGCGACATCCTCAACCCGTTCCTGGCGGCACCCCGGGGTCAGGCTGACCTGGAACTGGCCGTAGCCTCGCCCGTGTCGATGGCGGGAGTGCTGCCCCTGGCTGCGCTCGCCGCGACGCTCGCGATTCAAAAGCTGCAACCCCGCCTTGCCACGCCTGGTCACCACGCTGGTAGCGTGCTTGACCACACTCCAAGGTCGACGCCCCCAAAGCGTGCGATCGCGGATTGGTAGCGTCTGGGGAATGCCTGAGTATCCGCCGTGGATGCGAAGCGCCACAGTGGAGGAGATAGAAAATGACACAAGGCACCGTCAAGTGGTTCAACGCCGAAAAAGGCTTCGGCTTCATCTCGCCCGACGAAGGCGACACTGATGTGTTCGTACACTTCTCGGCCATCCAGAGCGGCGGCTACAAGTCGCTCGAGGAGAACCAGCGGGTGGAGTTCGAGATCACTCAAGGGCAAAAGGGTCCGCAGGCTGAAAACGTGCACCCGCTCTAACTGATGGAATGGGCCCCGCCCGAGCCGAACGGCTCGGGCGGGGCCCATTTTTTGTCGACCCTCACCAGGAAGGTGGCGGCGGCGGATCGTCGGTCCGCCGCAGGCGCTTCCACGCCTGACGCCCCCGGTCGGCCGCGGCCTGGCCGCCCTGAGCGACTCCCCTGGCGACGGCCCGATACATCCCGCCGCCCGACACCGCCGTCCCGGCCGCCAGATCGGCGAGGCTCAGGCGACGGCGTCCCAGCACCGGCAGGGCGTTGGCCCAGAACGCCGCGACGGCCGCCATCCAGCACAACACCGACAGCACGACCTGCCCGGACAGCAGGACGCAGCACGCCAGCGAATACAGGCCCGTGTTGGTGATCGCCGTGACGGCTGCTCGCGCGGCGGCCCGGCCCTTCCCGAGCACCCCGACATCGGCCCCCTGGTCGGCGACTCGCAGGTCGCACAGCGCCTTACCCACGGTGCGGCCCGTCCAGGCCAGCGCGATGAACTGATACAGGAACTCGACGACGACCAGTGCGACGAACCCCTGGATCACCAACCCCGACACCTCCCGCCACACGGCCCCGCCGGTGTCGGCGGCCACCGTCTCGAAGTCGAACCCCGACGTGAACAGCTTGACGAACCCGTCGGCCACCTCGGCCTTGACGCCCCCGAAGGGGCTGAGGATGCGCTTGTACGTGACGGCGCCCAGCCCGACGGCCACCACAACGATGAGCCCGAAGTCCACCCCCCACGCCAACCCCCTCCGCCACGGCGACCCGGGCACCCGCCGCGGCTCGGGCGACGGCCAGGCGGGAGGCGGCGGAACGAACCCTGGCGGCGGTGTCGGCCAGCCCGAGTTCGGCGCGTACGGCTGATACTGCGATGGGTCGTACATCCATCGACAGTGGCGCCGGAAGGCCCGACGGGGCGCCAACCCGGACGAGTCCGGACGGCCGCCTCGGACCGGGACAGGGCGAAGCCGCCGTCGAGCGGAAAGAACGCGTCCCCGCTGCCGAGGGCGGCGTGACAGTGCAGCCCGACCGTCTCGTCCTCAAAGGTCAGCTCGGGCGCCGAGTCGCCGCAGAACTTGAACAGTGGCACCGACGCCACGCCTCCTCGCTCGACGACGCGACCATCCGTTCCGTTGCGCCCTAGGCTCTACGCACCCATGGGTCCCAGTCACCGCGATCGACATGCACCCCAACCAATCCGCCTGGTTGTCGTCCCGAAGACACCATCGCTGAGCGCATGGCGGTATTCCAAAGAGAAGCGGCAGCGTGGTGAGCGCTTGTCCATCCCGACTCCGACTGGCACCGAAGCGATGCCGCTAATTCTGAAGGCTGCAAGGGGGACGCAATGATTACGCCCGAACAACTCGCACCCGCTTCCGCGCCCATGACCATGGTGCTGTTGCACGGCGCCTGGCACGACGGATCCGCGTGGACGGAGACGCGCAAGCATCTGGAAGCCTGGGGCCACACGGTCCACACCCCCACGATTCCCGGCCACGGGCCCGGCGCCGACATGTCGACCACCGTGCGCCAAATGGTCGACGGGGTCGTCCAATACATCGTCGGCAACAACCTCACCGACATCGTCCTGGTGGGGCACTCCGGCGCCGGGATCATCCTCACCCAAGCGGCGCCCCGCCTGCTTGATCGGCTGCACCGCATGGTGTTCATCGACGCCTACATCCTGGAAGACGGCAACAGCGTCTACGACGAGTCGCCACCGGAAATGCAGGCACTGATCGATGCACTGTGCGACGCCGACGGCGGCTTCATGATCCCCTTCCCCGTCTGGCGCGAGTCCATGATTCAAGACGCCAGCCAAGACGTGGCCAATGCCTGCTATGCGCGCCTGAACCGGGAACCCAAAACCATCGTCCACACAAAACTGGATCAAAAGGCGTTCTACCGGATCGTCGCCGAACAGGCCGTGCGCCTCACCTACGCGCACCTGATGTCCGACTTCGTCATCCCGATCGGCGAATACAACTGGTGGCCCCGGTACCCCTCTCGGCTCCCCGGCGCACGCATTCTGCGGGTACCGGGCAGCCACGAGCTGATGTTCTCCGAACCCCGGGACATGGCCGGCCTGATCGTCCGAGGAGCGCGCGATTAGGCCCCCCGCGAGGTCCAGGTGCCTCTAAACAAGCGATGCGTTGCGCCCCAGGCAGGATTCGAACCTGCGGCACCCGCTTTAGGAGAGCGGTGCTCTATCCCCTGAGCTACTGGGGCAAACCATCGCGAGTGTAGCGGGCGGTGGGGTCAGGTTGGTTGGCGGACGTCCTCGGCGCCGAGGCGGGCGGCGTCGGCCGTGGCGTCGTCGGGTTGGCGTTGGGAGTCGCGTTCGGCGGCGACGCGGGTGCGGTAGTGGGTGATCTCGCTGTCGCGGGTGGCCGCGTCCCAGCCGAGTTCGGCGCCCATCAGGGACGCGACGTGTTCGATGGTGTCGTCGCCGCGGTGGGAGGTCTCGATCGAGATGCGGGTGCGGCGGGTGAGGACGTCGTCGGCGTGGAGGGCGCCCTCGTTGCGGACGGCGTAGACGACCTCGGCGGCCAGGTATTCGGGGGCGCCCGCGAGGGGGGCGGCCAGGTCGGGGTCGTCGGCTATCAGGGCGAGGATCTGGTGCGTGAGGGTGCCGTAGCGGTTGAGGAGGTGCTCGACGACTCCGGTGTGGAGGTTGGCGCGGGCCGCTATCTGGGAGCGGGAGCGCCAGGCGGCGAGGTAGCCGTCGGCGCCGAGGAGGGGGATGTCGGCGGTGCGGGAGTCGGGGACGCCGTGGAGGCGGCGGGCGGCGCGGTCGACGGCGTCGCGGGCCATGATGCGGTAGGTGGTGAACTTGCCGCCCGCGACGATGAGCAGGCCGAGCATGGGCTCGACGACGGCGTGTTCGCGGGAGAGGGAGGAGGTGTCCTCGTCCTCTCCCGACAGCAGGGGGCGCAGGCCCGCGTAGACGCCCTCGACGTCCGATATGGATAGCGGACGGTCGAGGACCTTGTTGGCCAGCTCGAGGAGGTAGGCCACGTCGATGGCGGAGGCCGCGGGGTGGGCGCGGTCGAGGGTCCAGTCGGTGTCGGTGGTGCCGATGATCCAGTGGCCGCCCCATGGGAGAACGAACAGGACGCTGGACGCCGTGCGCAGGATGAGGGCGGTCTCGCCCGCGATGGCGCTGCGGCGCACCACCAGGTGGATTCCCTTGCTGGCGCGGACCTTGAGGCCGACCTGGCTGTGCAGCATGTCGGACAGGTCGTTGCTCCACACGCCCGTCGCGGCGATCACCGTGGTGGCGGAGATGTCGAACTCCTCGCCCGACTCCAGGTCGCGGACCTTGGCGCCGGTGACCTGGCGGGCGTCGCGGTTGAGGTCGACGACGCGGGTCGAGGTGGCCAGGGCGACGCCGTAGCTGGCGGCGGTGCGGGCCATGGTGACCACGTAGCGGGCGTCGTCGGTCTGGGCGTCGTAGTAGCGGATCGAGCCCGCGAGCTTGTCGGCGGCGAGACCGGGGAAGCGGCGGCGGGTACCGCGTTTGGACAGATGCTTGTGGATCGGCAGGCGGCCGCCGTGGCCCAGCGCCACCGACAGCGAGTCGTAGAGGGCAAGGCCCGCGCCGTAGTAGGCGCGCTGCCAGAAGCGGGTGTACAGCGGCGCCAGGAACGCCAGCGGGTGCACCAGGTGGGGCGCGATGCGCCCCGACAGCAGGTCGCGCTCGGTGAGCGCCTCGTGGACCAGGCCGAACTCGAACTGCTCCAAATAGCGCAGTCCACCGTGTATCAGCTTGCTGGAGCGGCTGGAGGTGCCCGCGGCGTAGTCCCTGGCCTCCACCAGGGCCACGCGTAGACCGCGGCTGGCGGCGTCCAGCGCGGCACCCGTGCCGGTGACGCCGCCCCCGATGATCAGGACGTCGAAGTGTTCGCGGCGCATCCGCGCCAGGTCGTGCTCGCGGCGCTGCGGCGACAGGGCCGAGGCGGCGAAGCGGGACACGTTTTGTTCGGCGCGCATGTGGCTAACGGTAGCCGCAATCGGTCTTTCGTAGGCTGGGGTCGTGGATGAGCACACGCACAGGTCGGATGAAGCGGGCACAACGGACGATTCCGACGCTGAATCTCCCATTGTGGAGACCTACGACCCGCTTCCGAGCCGCGGCAAGGTCCTGGCCATGGTCTACACGGTGGCCGCGGGGATCGCCATCGTCGTGGTGGCCCTGGTCCTGCCCCTCGGGGGGTGGGTCAAGGAGCAGATCGACATCGTCTTCGACCACGCCCCCAGCGACTGGCTGTGGCCCGGCGTGTCGGGGATCGCGGGGCTGATCATCGCGGTGGCGAGCCTGCCGATGATGTTCATGCGGAAGTTCAGACGGCTGTACGCCGTCGGCGTGGCGTGGCTGTCGGCGGGCGTCCTGCTCGGCGTCTTCGGCCTCACCCGCCTGGTTCCCGTCGCCAACGGCGCCTTGGGTTTGCTGGTGCAGGCGGGCGCGTTCTGGCTGGTGGCGGCCGTGGTGTGGGCGGCGAGGTGGCTGTTGCGGCGCGGAACCGCCGCGCAGGGGGAGTCGCGCGATCCCGCCGACGGCGAGGACGTGTTGTTCACGCGTCCCGTGGCGCCGGGTGCGTTGTGGTGGGCGCTGTGCGGCGGCGGGTTGACGTTGCTGCCGTGGGCCTGGGCGGGCGCGTTCGGGGGTTTCGCCGAGACGGTGTTCGCCGCTTTGGCGGCCGTCGGGCTGGCGCTGGTGGCGTCCCTTGTGCTGGGTGAACACTTCTGGGCACCGTTCGCCGAGGTGTCGTCGGTGCGGCGGATCTTCGGTGGGGGCTTCGCCGCGGGCGTCGCCCTGCTGGTGCTGGGCAGCGCCGTCAGCACGGGTGGCCTGCAGCTGGCGGCGATGCTCGTCGCGGCGGCGTTGGCCTTCGCGATCGCGGGGCTGCAGCGCGGGGTCCGCAGTGGACGCATCACCGCGGCGGCCCTGGCCCCGGCGCTGTTCGGGCCGTTGGCCTTCGCCGACGCCGACGAGTTCGTGCCGCTGGCGGTGGGTCCCGAGTTCGGCAAGTGGGTGATGTACGGGACGCTGCTGGCGGTGATCGTCGCCTGGATCGTCGGGATCGTCTACAGTGCCGCCTCGCGGCGCCTGACGGGCCTGCCCGCGGTCGGCGCGGGCGTCGCCGTGGTGATCCTGGCGGGCGTCGTCGGCGTCAACGCCTACGCACAGCCGGGCTTCCACGGCGAGAAGGTGCTGGTCGTGATGTCCGAGCAGGCCAACCTGAGCGGCGTCACCGGCACGCGGGACCAGCGGCTGGACGAGGTGCACAAGCGGCTGCTCGACACCGCGGCGTCCTCCCAGAGGTCGCTGCGCGCCGAGCTGAAGTCGCGCGGCCTGTCGTACCGACCGTTCTATGTGGTCAACGCGATCGAGGTGGACACCTCCCCGTACTCCCGCTCCTGGCTGGAGGATCGCAAGGACGTCGCCGAGGTGCTGCTCAACCCACGGTCGCGGCCGGTGCCCTCGCCCGAGGAGCCGCTGAGCGGCGGCACGCGCTCCAGCCACTCGCCGACGCCGAACCTCCGCCAGATCCACGCCCCGCAGGCGTGGAAGTCGGGCCGCGGCAAGGGAGTCACCATCGGCATCGCCGACTCCGGTGTGGACGGTACGCATCCGTCGCTGGCCGCGCACTACCGCGGTGGCCTGGATTCCTGGGCCGACCCGATCAACCACACCAAGGTGCCCACCGACCCCGAGGGGCACGGCACCCACGTGGCGGGTCTCGCCGTGGGCGACGACGGCGTGGGCGTGGCGCCCGACGCGAACTGGATGGCCTGCGCGAACCTGCCGCGCAACTTCGGCAACCCCTCGGATTACCTGGCGTGCATGCAGTTCATGCTGGCGCCGTACCAGCCGGGGGACGACCCGTGGAGCGGCGGCAACCCCTCGCGGGCGCCCGACATCGTCACCAACTCCTGGGGCTGCCCGCGGATCGAGGGCTGCGACGCGGCCGTGTTCGGCAGCGCGCTGCGGGCCTTCGACACCGCCGGGGTGTTCTTCGCGGTGGCGGCGGGCAACTCGGGGCCGAGGTGCGGGTCGGCGTCCTCGCCGCCCGCGGGAGATCCCGACGTCTACAGCGTGGGCTCGGTCGATGCCGACAACGTCGTGTCGTCGTTCTCCAGCCGGGGCCCGGTGACCGTCGACGGTCACCGAATGTCCAAACCCGACGTTTCGGCGCCGGGCGAGGAGGTGATGTCGACGCTGCCGGGCGGCGGCTTCGGGCGGCTAACGGGCACGTCCATGGCGACCCCGCAGGTGGCGGGCGCGGTGGCGGTGCTGTGGTCGGCGCACCCGTCGCTGAAGGGCGACATCGCCAAGACCCGAAAGCTGTTGGACGACACCGCTTCCACGGTCACCAAGGCCCACGACGCGCCGCTTCGGCAGTGTGGTGCCAGCGCGGCCGGTGCGGGAGTGGTGAACGTGGAAGCGGCGGTGAAGGCGGCCTAGCCCACGAGGTGGTCCCGCAGCTGGCGGTAGCCGCCCGCCTCGGCGGTGAGCCAGGCGGGGTAGGAGGGATTGCTCGGCACGACGCGGAAGCCGCGCCCGCGCCGCACGTCCACGATGACGGGAGAGGCGCCGGGGCACGCCTCGGGCATCGCGGCGTCGGCCAGCCACAGCATGGCCGCGGCGTCGGCGACGGGCAGCGGTTCGGCCTTCATGTACAGCAGCAGCGCCTCGACGTGGCCGTCCGGGTAGCGCGCGGCCAGGTGCGGCGTCACCTTGACCGTCAGGCCGTGGAACCTCCAGCGTCCGGTGTGGATCCGGACGTGCTCGGTGCCGTCCAGCTGGGGCAGGAAGCGCAGCCAGCCGTCGACGACGGCCTGGTAGTGGGTGCGCCGGGCAGGCGGCGCCTCGGCGAGCGCGTGCTCCAGCACCCTGCGGTCGTCGCCACTGCGCCGCCCGGCGAGAATGGCCGAAAGTATCCGGCGGTAGAAGTCACGCGCCGGACTGTACGGCTCGACGGACTGGACGACGTGGCGCGAGGCCACGTCGACGCGCGCCGCCCCCTTGGTGCGCAAATAGTCGACGAAACCGGCCAGTGGAATCTCGATTGCGGTCATTTCGCGTGCCCTCCCGCGGGTTGAGGGATTCAATCATTTGTTCGAATATAGCCCGCTGGTATGACAGTTTTGCCCGCTGGAGCCGCGAATCCACGTGCTAGCGTTCACCCCGCGAACACAACCCCGGGAGCGTGAGAATGACGGATCGCGAAGTCGCGTCGAGCCTGCAGGGACTGTCCACCGAGGGGGTGGATCCGCGGTTCTCCGACATCGACGGCCGCCCGGCCCTGGAGCTGGCCCGCCTGATGAACGGCGAGGATGCCCAGGTGCCGCAAGCGATCGCGACCCAGCTGCCGTCCATCGCCGCCGCGGTCGACGCGATCGTCGAGCGCCTGGGACGGGGCGGGCGGCTGCGCTACGTGGGCGCCGGGACCGCCGGACGGCTCGCCGTGGTGGACGCCTCGGAGTGCCCGCCGACCTTCTCCACGCCGCCCGAGTTGGTGGCCGCCGTGATGGCCGGGGGCTCCGGCGCCATGACCGGGGCGGTGGAGGGCGCCGAGGACGACGTCGACGCCGGGCGCGCGGCGATGGCCGCCGAGGGCATCGGGCCCGACGACGCCGTGCTGGGAGTGACCGCCAGCGGGCGCACCCCGTTCGTGCTGGCGGCGCTGGACGAGGCGCGGCGCCGGGGCGCCGCCACCGCCGGGCTGTCGTGCAACGCGGGCGCCGCGCTGTCGGGGGTGGTGGAGTTCCCGATCGAGGTGGTGGTCGGCAACGAGTTCATCGCCGGATCGACACGTCTGAAGTCCGGCACCGCCCAGAAGCTGGTGCTCAACATGATCTCGACGATCACCATGGTCCGGCTGGGACACACCTATCGCAACTACATGGTGGACATGCGGGTCTCCAACGCCAAGCTCGCCGCCCGGGCCGCCCGAATGGTCGGCGAGATCACCGGCGCCGACATCGACACCGCCGCGGCGGCGCTGTCGTCCTGCGACAACCAGATCAAGACCGCGGTGGTGATGATCGTGCGCGAGGTGGACGCCGCGCGCGCCCGCGACCTGCTCGACACGGCCGACGGCCGGCTGGCCGGGGTCATGGGGGCGTCGTAGCCTTCTCCGGTGACAACCGAGTCCGCGACACCGTCCCGCCAGGCCAGCTGGCTGGAGCTGTTCTTCGACCTGGTGGCGGTGGCCGCCATCGCCCAGCTCGCCCTGCTGCTGCGGGAACACGCCGACTGGTTCCACATCGGAATATTCGTCATCGTCTACTTCGCCGTGTGGAGCACGTGGACCTCGTTCACCTTCTACGGCAACGTATGGGGCGACAAGGCGCACGTGCGGTTCATGATCCTGGGCATGGCGGCCATGGGCGTCATGGCCGCGGCGATCCCGCACGTCACCGACCAGCGCACCGACGCCTTCATCGTCACGTACGTGCTGGCCCGGATGGTCACCGGCCAGATCTGGAACCGCAAGGGCGCGGTGGTGACGGCCTGGCCCGCCGCGCAGGTCGGCTTCGGGGTGGCGCCGTGGGTGTGGTCGATCTGGACCCCCGCCCCGTGGACATACCTGCTGTGGGCCGCGGGAATGGCGCTGGACATCGGCTTCTCGATCTGGCGCGGCCGCAGGCCCCAGGGCATGATGACGCAGATATCGCTGGCATACGCCAAGCGCGCCGAGCGCCGCCGCCGCGGCGGCGTTGAGGTGCCCCAGCACCCCTACGAGGCCGCGATCGACGCCAAGCACCTGGGCGAGCGGATCGGCCTGTTCATGATCATCGTGCTGGGCGAGGCGATCGTCCAGGTCGTGGACGTCACGGCCGAGGAGCACTGGCACGCCTACCTGTGGGTCGCGGCGGGCGCGGGCTTCGGCATCGCGGTGTGCCTGTGGCTGTTGACGTTTCGCTACGGCGTGCTGGCGGTGCCGCACGTGTCCGAACGCCACCTCCCCACCTGGCTGGCGCTGCCCAGCCACTTCGTGATGACCGCGGTGGTCACGGTCGCGGCGGCCGGGACGGGTGTGCTGCTGACCGAGCCCGACGCCGCCCCGGGCGCCGGGGGGCGCTGGCTGCTGTGCGGCGGCATCGCGCTGTTCTTCGGCACCGCGCTGGTCGGCGGGGCGGTGCTGCACACCCGGCTCAACCAGCTGCTGGTCGGTCCGCTGGTGTCGACGCTGCTTCCCTTGGCGCTGGGGCTTTTCGGCGGGCGGCTTCCCGCCTGGGCGCTGCTGGTCGGCGCCCTGATCTCGGCGCTGTGGACGGTGATCTGGCCGTCGCTGCGCCGGGTCCCGGCGCCGACCGAGGCTGTGGCCTAGGTCAAAAAGGGCTTGCGCGCGGGTGGAGGGGTGTGTAAGACTCCGCCTCAGCATTCAGCCACACCGTGCGCGCGAGGCGTCCGGTGGATCGAGAGGAGGCGCAGTCCGATGGTTGCCGCTTTCTCCGTGCGTGTCTTCATGAGCGCGCCATCGCGATCCACCGTTTCGTTTCCGCCGGTGCTCACCTAGCTGACTTCGCTTCGCACTGGCGGGTTCTTCCACAGGAGACTTCCGCAGTGCCAAAGCAAGAGACTCGATCGGGCAAGAAGCGCGATCGTATCGATGAGTCCGAATACGTTGACTTCAATCTCGAGGACAACGACTACTACCGTTCCTTCTTCGCCGACGAGCCCGAACTGGGCGACCCCGACGCGCCGCCCGAGGGCGACCGTTGGTCCACATGGGATCAATCGGAGCCGCTGGAACGCGGCCCCGAGCCGTACCCGCAGTGGCTGGTCACCGAGCTGGCCGCCGTGGACACCGAGCTCGGCATGCTCAAGACGGGCAAGGAGGCCGACGTGTTCCTGCTGGAGCGCGGCGTTCCCGGCACCGACCGGCGCTGTCTGTTGGCGGCCAAGCGATACCGCGACAGCAAGCACCGGATGTTCCACCGCGACTCCGGATACCTGGAGGGGCGCGGTCACCGCGAATCCCGGGTGAGCCGCGCCATGAACAAGCGCTCGGCCTTCGGCTTGCAGGCCATCGCGGGCCAGTGGGCGGGCGCCGAGTTCGCGGCGCTGCGTCGCATGTACGAGGTGGGCGCTGCGGTGCCGTATCCCGTGCAGATCCTCGGTACCGAGATCCTCATGGAGTTCATCGGGGACGACGACGGCACCGCCGCGCCGCGGCTGGCGCAGCTGCGTCCCGACCGCGACGAGCTGCAGGATCTGTGGGAACAGTTGTCCCGCAACCTGTCGCTGATCGCCCGCGACGGCAACGCCCACGGCGACCTGTCGGCGTACAACATCATCGTCCACCATGGCAGGTTGGTCATCATCGACGTGCCGCAGATCGTCGACGTGGTGGGAAACCCGAGGGGACGCCACTTCCTGGAGCGGGACGTCCGCAACGTCGGCAAGTGGTTCGGCGCCCGCGGGCTGCCCGAGGCGTACGTCGATCAGTTGGTGAACGACCTGTGTCTGGACGCCGGGATCAAATAGGCCAGACGGGACGCACCGAGCCGACCTCCCCGCCGCCGCCGAGCAGCGGGGAGGTCGCCAGTTCGTCGAGGACGGGCTTGTCGGTGTCGATGCCCGACAGGTCGAGGAGACAGCGCAGGGCGGCCACGGCGACGGGTCGGGCGGCTCGCGCCGCGCCGTCGTCCACCTTGACCGCGACGGCGCCGACGTCGGGGATCGCGAGGGCCACAACGCCCTCGGCGCCGCCCTTGCACAACAGTCCCGGCACGGCGCGCATCAGGCGGGTGTCGAAACCGCGGGTGCCCGAGACGAGTTCGGGGTGGGCGCGCATCGCGTCGGCGACCGCGCGCTCGTGGGTGCCCGCCTCGGCGTGGACCAGGCGCCGGAAGGCCCGCGCCAGCCCCGTCAGGCCGAAGGCGAACAGCGGCGCGCCGCAGCCGTCGATGCCCGTGGCGACGATCGTGTCGCCCGTGAGGTCCTCGACGGCTGCGAAGTTGGCCCGCTGCAGGGGATGCGCCGGATCGAGATAGTCGTGAGTGGACCATCCGTTGGCCACGCAGGTGGCCAGCATGCCCGCGTGCTTGCCCGAACAGTTCATGGCCAGGCGGCTGGGGCCTCTCCCCGCCGCGACCACCACGTCACGAGACTCGGGATCGACGGGAAGGTCGGGCGGGCAGCCCAGGTCCTCGGGGCCGAGCCCCGCGCGGTCCAGGATCGCGCGCACCCGCGCGATGTGGAAGGTCTCGCCGCGATGACTGGCCGATACCAGCGCCACGTCGCGGGGGTCGTCCAGCGTCAGGCCGCTGCGCAGCGCCCCCACCGTCTGCATCGGCTTGTTGGACGAGCGCGGAAACACCGCCCCGTCGACGTCGCCCGCGCGGGCCAGCACCGAGCCGTCGGGGCCCAGCACCACGACACTGCCGCGGTGGAGGCCCTCGACGAAGTCGGAGCGCACCACCTCGGCCAGCGGCTGTCCGCCGCGATACCTCTCGATCACCCCGCCAACGTAACGCCCTGCTCGACGGTCGGCTCCTTAACTCCGGGGCGATGTGGCGCACATCCGCCTCAGCCGCGAATCCCCAGCAGCACACGGGCCTCGGCGACCGTCATCACCGGCCGCTGCGCCAGCGCGGACGCCTCGGCGGCGCGCTTCACCAACTGCGCGTTGGATTCCACGGGCACGCGGCGGGCGTAGGAGACGGTGTCCTCCATGCCGACCCGCAGGTGGCCGCCGGCCGCCAGCGAGGTCAGCATCACCGGCAGGGTGGTGCGCCCGATGCCGGTGGCCGAGAACGTGGTTCCGGACGGCAGGTGGCGGCGCACCGCGTCGGCGAAGGCGGTGACGGTCTCGGCGTCACCGGCCGCCCCGCCGGGCACGCCGAGCACGAAGTCGACGTGCACGTGCCCGCCGAAGGGCAGGCCGTGCTGCGACAGGAGGCGCTCCAGGCTGGCCAGGTGCCCGATGTCGAAGATCTCGTACTCGGGGACGATCGCCGCGTCCCGCATCCGCCGATGAAGATCCACAATGAACTCCCAGCGGTTCATGAACACGCCGTCGCCGAAGTTGACGGTGCCCATGGTGCACGAGGCCATGTCCGGCTCGGCCTCCAACACGCGCAGCCGATCCGACTCCGGATCGGTGACGGCGCCGCCCGACGACAGCTGGACGATCAGCGAGGTGCGTTCCCGCAGCGCGGCAACGGTGTCCTTCAGCCGCCCCAGATCCAGGGTGGGCGCGTGGTCGTCGTCGCGGATGTGGACGTGAATGACGGCGGCCCCGGCCGCCTCGCACTCGACCGCCGCGGTCACCAGTTCGTCCAGGCTCACCGGCAACGCGGGCACCTGGGACTTGAGCGATTCGGCGCCGGTCGGCGCCACCGTGATCAAGGTCGATGTCATGACCGCAGCTTAAAGGCTGCCCCGCGGACGGCCGATTCGCCCGCGGAACAACCTTCTCAGGAAATGCCGCGCGCGTCATCCCGCATCGCGCCGAGGGTCTCGGCGGCGGCGCGCGGGTCCTCGCCGATCTCGTGCTTGCTGAACAGGAACAGCGTGTAGTCGATGTCGATTTCCAACAGGGCGGTGGTCGCGCCGAAGCGGCGGCGTTCGTCCACCCGGATGCGGGCGATCTCGCCCCACGCGATGTGCCGCAGCCCCATGAACCCCCGCGAGACGCCGACACCCTGGGCGTCGGCGGTGAGGCGGATCGGCCAGATCAGGTCGCGCACCGCGTAGGCGGCCGACACCAGCGTGGCCAGCACCGCGATCGCGAAGCGCGCCACGTCGGCGCTGAACCACAGCGCGGCCAAGGCGAAGGCGGCGGTCGCGGCGACCTTGATCACCACGACGTGCCGTGGCACTCGCCACTGTCGCGTCTGGTCAGTCACGGGCGGAATGGTCACCGCCAGCGGGACAGGACGAGCAGACTGAGCACCAGGCAACCGAACCCGGCGGCCAGGTTCCAGTAGCTCCAGGCGGCGATCGGGAAGGCTCCCTCGGTCAGATAGAAGGTGACCAGCCAGCCGATGCCGATGACGATCAGGGCGACGGCGACGACCGGCACCCAGGTCGGACTGGGATTGTGGGACGACTCCTGGGTCTTCGGGCGCAGTTCGGCGGGAGCCGTATACACCTTCTTCTTCCGAACGCGCGACTTCGGCATTGCGTGAACTCCTGTTGAGGGACGTGTCAGTTAGACAGCCTATCCGGACAAGATCGGCCGTTCGGACTGGTACGTTCCGGCGGTTAGTCTGTACTCCGAGTGGGGTGACGCATGACGCAGACTATCTGTTAATGCGCGGGCCGATCGTAGTGGTACCCGGACCGTTTGGCAAAGGAGAGCATTGGTGCGCGATTCCACCGCACGCGATGGTGGCTCCCGTCAGCCCTGGTCTGCCGTGTTCCGCCGCGCGCTCGCCCGGGTGAGACACGCCGCCGGGGTGCGGCGGCTGCATCGCCGCTGGGGCGCGGCCACCGCCGCCATCCTGCTGGCCGCCGGCGCCCTGTTCGCCGCCACCGCGCACACCGCGCGCGGCACCAACCTGCGCGACGACCGCGACGCCCAGCTGCGCGACCTGATCCCGCGGCGCGACGCCGAGGTCGGGGCGCTGGAGGAGCGCGCCGCCGGCCTGCGCGACAAGGTGGACTCCCTGGCCTCGGCGGACGGATCCTCCGACGCCGGCATCGCCGCACAGCGGAAGCGCTACGACGCCTACGCCGCGGCGGTGGGACTCACCGCCGTCCACGGCCCCGGCGTGACGGTGAGCCTCAACGACGCGCCGCGCGCCGATTCCGGCGAGCTCCCCAAAGGCGCCACAGTGGACGATGTCGTGGTGCACCAGCAGGACGTCCAGGCCGTGGTGAACGCGCTGTGGGCGGGAGGCGCCGAGGCGATGACGATCATGAACGTCCGCGTGATCGGCACCAGCGCGGTGCGGTGCGTGGGCAACACCCTGCTGCTGCACGGGCGGGTGTATTCGCCGCCATTCGTCATCTCCGCGATCGGAGATACTGGAGGCATGTCGAACGCGCTGGAATTCGCCGACGGCGTGCGGGCGTTTCGCCTCGCCGCCAAGGACTTCGGGCTGGGCTACTCGGTGGAGAAGCACGGCGACATCCGCATGCCCGCATACAACGGCCCCCTTGACCTGGTATACGCGAAGGCACCATCCAAATGAGACATTACAGCGACGGCGACGAGGACGACGAGCGCCCCGCACGCGGCAGGGCCTCGATCCCCGATCCGAGGCGCCGCCGCGACCCCCGGCGCCAGCCGCCGCCCAACCCCCACGAAGAGGACACCGGCGACACCACCTCGGCCGACCCGCTCGGCCTGATCCCGGGCCCCGACGAGACCACGATCCTGCCCCGGGTCCCCAGCGACCGGGAGCGCCGCCCGGCGCCGGCCAACGTGCCGAAGACCCGCAGCCGCCGCCCGGTGCGCCGCCACCGCGACGGCTCGGTGTCGTCCAAGGGCCGGAAGGTGCGGGTGGTCGGCGAGATCTTCCTGACGGTGGGCATGATCCTCATGCTGTTCGTGGCCTACGAGATCTGGGGCAAGACCGCCGAGATCAACAACGCGCAGCAGGAGAAGTCCGACGAGTTCGACCACGCGCTCGCCAACGGCAAGGACCCGGCGCTGGACCCGGTGCCCGGCGACGCCGTGGCCCGGCTGTACATCCCGCAGATCCGCCCCAACCCGTGGGTGGTCGTGGAGGGCACCACGCCGGAGGACATCAAGACCGCGCCCGGCCACTACACGCAGACCGTGATGCCCGGCAAGAAGGGCAACTTCTCGGTGGCGGGCCACAACGTCCCGGCGATCTTCCGCCACATCGACGTGCTGAAGCCCGGCGACGCGATCGTGGTGGAGACCCAGTCGAAGTTCTACATCTACAAGATCTACAAGCACGACATCGTGAAGCCCACGGACCTGGACGTGGTGGACCCGGTGCCGAACGAGCCGGGGGTCAAGCCGACCGACCACGACCGCTGGATGACCATGACGACGTGTTACCCCTGGTGGGACAACTACAAGCGGTACATCGTGTGGGCGAAGCTGGACCATTCGCAAAAGCGCGGCGACAAGTTGCCGCCCGAGACGAAGGCGTAGCGACGTGTACGGGTGGATCTGGCGAAAGCTCCCCTTTGGAGTACCGGGCAAGATCATCGGGTCGCTGCTGTTGGCGGGCGGCACGGTGGCGCTGCTGTGGTTCGTGGCATTCCCCAAGGTGGAGCCGCTGCTGCCGTTCAACCATTCGACGATCGACGACCAGAACGGCGGCCAGGACACCCAGCACGACGGCACGGGTGACCGGGTGAGCGACGACCCGAGCGACTACAAGCGGGAGCACTCGCCCACGCCCAACGGATCGAAGTCGAAATCCGGGGACTGATGGCGCCGCG
The DNA here is from genome assembly GCF_035643755.1 of Stackebrandtia sp. Lineage (NCBI taxonomy): Bacteria > Bacillati > Actinomycetota > Actinomycetes > Glycomycetales > Glycomycetaceae > Stackebrandtia > Stackebrandtia sp. Next base: position 20,012 of record NZ_DASQPW010000291.1, read on the forward strand.
GGTGCTGGTCGCGGACTGCCGCGACTCCTTTGTGTACACGATCGTGGATTACCTGCGGGCCCTGGGTTCGCGCGTCGACGTCCGCCGCGCCGACGGACTGGAGGTCGGCGCGGTCGAGACCGACTTCGACGCGATCCTGCTGTCCCCGGGGCCGGGCACGCCGGACCGCGCGGCGGCGTGCCACGCGCTGCTGGATCGATTCGCCGGGGCGGTGCCGATCCTCGGTGTGTGCCTGGGGCACCAGGTGATCGCCGAGCACTATGGAGCGACGGTGACGCGCGCGCCCGAGCCGCGCCACGGCGAGACCAGCGCCGTCCACCACGACGGCCTCGGCGTCTTCGCGGGCCTGCCCGACCCGTTCACCGCGGCCCGCTACCACTCGCTGGCCGTCGACGACGCCACCTGCCGCGCGCCGCTGACCGTCACCGCCCGCGCCGACGACGGTGTGGTGATGGGGCTGCGGCACGCCGAGCTGGCGGTCGAGGGCGTCCAGTTCCACCCCGAATCGGTCCTGTCGCGAAGCGGGCATGCCCTGCTGGGCAACTGGTTGAGCGGGGTTTCGGCCACCGTCGGCCTGTGACCTGTCGCGCCAATCGGCGCGAGGCCGCGACACCGCCGCGACCGCGTGCGATGATCTCCCGCGTGACCGCACACATCTCCGCCCAGCGGGGCGATATCGCCGAGACCGTCCTGATGCCCGGAGATCCCTTGCGCGCCAAGTGGATCGCCGAAACCTACCTGACCGACCCGGTGCGCTACACCTCCGTGCGCAACATGTACGGGTTCACCGGCACCTACAAGGGCCACCCGGTGTCGATCCAGGGCTCCGGCATGGGCATGCCCTCGGCGTCCATCTACGCCCACGAACTGCTCGACGAATTCGGCGTCAAGACGCTGGTGCGGGTCGGCAGCGCCGGCGCCATCACGAAGCGGCTGGCGCTGCGCGACGTCGTGGCCGCGATCGGCGCCAGCAGCGAATCGTCCATGAACCGGGTGCGCTTCGCCGGTCTGGTGGACTACGCGCCCGTGGCCAACTTCGACCTGCTGCGCCACGCGGTGGACGTCGGCGCCGAGCAGGACAAGAAGGTCCACGTGGGACAGGTGCTGTCCAGCGACACCTTCTACTCCGAGGACGACGCGCTGCAGAAGAAGCTCGCCGACTACGGCGTGCTGGCCATCGAGATGGAGGCCGCCGCGCTGTACACGCTCGCGGCGAAGTTCAACGCCCGGGCGCTGGCGCTGGTGACCGTCAGCGATCACCTGATCTCGGGCGAGGTGACGTCCAGCGAGGAGCGGGAGCGTTCCTTCGCGGACATGATCGAGATCGCGTTGGAGACGGTCATCCGGTAACCGCGCCGACCACATAGTCTTTGGTCTATGAACTACCCGTACCCCCAGTACGACCCGAACCAGGTGCCGCAGCAGCCGCAGCCCGAAAACCTCACCAACGAGGCGATCGTCGCGGGCAACACGGCCATCTCGGCCGCGGCCGCGGGCAGCTCGGCCGTGGCCGGCGGCATGATCATCAGCGAGTCGGGTGCGGGCGCCGCGGGCGGTGGTGCCATGGGCACCACCCTGGCCACGGGCGCCAAGACGGGCCTGATGCTCAAGCTCGGCATCGGCCTGGGGGTCGGCGCGCTGGTGGTCGGCGGCGCCGTCGTCGGCATCAAGCTGGGTCTGCTGGGAGGCGGCGGCGGACCCGGCGGCGCCACGGTCGCCACGCCGGGCCCCGTCGACGACTCGATCAGGAAGTTCGACTTCAGCAATGCCAAGATCTCGATCTACGGCCAGCAGTACCAGCTGAAGAACGGCATCTACCGTGATCCCACCGTGCCGGGTGGCGACGTCGGCTTCTTCACCACCGAGGGCCCCGTCTACGCCGACGTCGACAAGGACAACGACCTCGACGCGGCGCTCATCCTCGAGTGGCGCCCGAACGCGGGCCACACCACGACCACGGCTTTCGTGTGGCAGTGGGACTCCGGCGCGGCGCAGCAGCTCACGCGCCAGGTCGACATGGGCTACTACGGCCAGATCAAGGGCCTGAAAGCCACCAAGCACGCCTTCTCGGTCCAGGGCACCACGGCCCCCGACGTCGCCACCGCCAGGTCCCCCTGGGAGAAGATCGTGTTCGGCATCAAGGACGGCTTTCCCGTGCGGGTGAAGCCCACCTTCGGATCGGTGGACCCCTGCCCCGAGTTCAAGGACCACCCGCCGACGGGCCGCGCCGACAAGGCCACGGTGCGCGTCGCCCCCGATGACAAGGCCCCCACGGTCGGCAAGCCCGGCGACTTCAGCGAGGTGGAGGCCGTTCCGAGCGCCGTGTCCACCGACACGTGGTCGGTGGTGCGCGCCAAGCGCTCCGACGGCACGGTCAGCTGCGGGTGGGTGCCGAGCTCCGACGTCACTCAGTGACCGCTACAGGCGAAGGCGGGCAAGGATGTCGGCCTCGCGCATGAACGCCTCCGCCTCGGCGGGGTCGCCGCCGTCGAGGTCGAAGAGGACCGAGGACACGGCGTGACCGATGCCCCAGGCGCGGATGCGGTCGGCGTCCAGGTCGAGCTGGTCGGCGAGGAAGCGCAGGCGGTCGCGCAGGACTGCGGCGGTGTCGGCGTGGTCGAAGGGGTCGTCGATCTGCCTGACCAGCGGCCAGGGGTCGAAGGCGGGGTCGCCGATCATCGGCTTGGGGTCGATGACCGTCCACCTTCCGTCCGCATCGGACAGTAGGTTGCCGGGGTTGTAGTCGCCGTGGAGCAGGACGCCGCGCGACGCCGTTGACGGCAGGGTGCGCAGGTGGTCGATGCCCTCGGCGATCAGGCCCCCGTCGAAGGGGTGGGCGATGCGCGCGGCGCGTTCGTCGGCCTCGTCGGCCCACCAGTTGGTGATGTCGAACGCGGTCTCGAAGGTCGCGTCGAGCGCCGAGGCGTCGATGTCCCAGAGGCGACGCAGTGCGGCGCAGGCGATCTCGAGGCGCTGGAGCGCGGGCAGCGGGCTGGCGTCGAGCGGCAGCCCGGGTTCGCAGCGGCGCAGGATCAGGGCGTGGCGCATCGGGTCGGCGTCGACGACCTCGACCGCGCCGTGGTCCCGCCAGGCCCGCAGGGCGTCGGCCTCGCCGTACATCTCGCGATGCGGCCAGGTGATCTTGACGACCACGTGGGCGCCGTCGGGGGTTTCGGCGGGCGCCACCCAGCTGCAGTAGCCGCCGTCCATGGGCGGAAAGAGCTTGAGGCCGAAGGCATCGCGGACGTGGCGGATCATGGTGGGCAGCTCGGCCAGCCAGGGCTTCACCGATTCGCGCTGCCCGAGATCGCGCACCACGGTGAGGTGGTCGGGTACCAGCTCGAAGTCGTCGGCGGGTCTCATGGTCGCGGACCTCAGGTCGTGGCGCCGACGGGAACGCCGAGTAGCTCGCGGGCGCGGCGGGCGGCGGGGGTGGACAGGTGGTGTTCCAGGTCGTGGAAGAGCTCGGCGGCGCGGTGGCCCGGCCAGTCGGGGGGCAGCAGCTCGGCGGGGAGGCCGGGGTCCAGGAAGGGGAGTCGGCGCCAGTCGGTGACGGCCGCGACCCAGGCCGCGATCGGGTCGCCGTCAGTGGTGGAGTGGTCGTCGATGAACTCCTGGTACATGGCGGCGAGTTTCGGCAGGTCCCACCAGGTGCGCACCGCCTCGGCGGCGGGCTGGTCGCCGTAGTACTCGGCGGTGAACAGCGAGACGTACCCGCCGAGGCCCGCCTCGCGCAGCACGGCGCGGGCGGTGTCGAAGACGTGGGCGGGGGCGATCCACACCCCGGGGGCGGCCTGGCCGAAGCCCAGCCAGGTGAGCCTGCCGCGCAGCACGTGTCGCTTGGCGCGCAACGTTTCGGGCACCGAGAAGACACACAGCACCCAGCCCTCGGCGCTGCGGGCCTGGCGCGGGTGGAAGATGCGGGCGTCGCCCGCGTCGAGCACGCCGCGCCCCGTGTCGGTCAGCGCGTAACCCGCCGCGCCGTCGACGCGCGCCGAGGCCAGCATCCCGCGGCGCTTCAGCCGCGACACCGCCGCGCGCACCGCCTGCTCGTCAACATCCAGTGTGGACAGTAGCCGCACCAGCCCCGACACGGGCAGCACGCCACCCGCGGCGCGGGCGTACAGGCCGTAGACGCTGACGATCAGCGAACGTGGCGTTGTGGACACAAGCGGTACCTCCGAACGTGAATCAAGACTGTACTCGTGGGGGATGTCGAAGTCTTGACGTGCGTCACATTTTCGGAATACTGTCGAGGCCCGACGAACGTCCCACTATTTGGAAGGCGAGGGCGCTGGTCATGTCGCATTCGCTCGGTCCATCGGCGCACGTGGACACATTTACCCGCGACAATCTCCCTGACGCCGCGCTGTGGCCCGAGTTCCGCTTCGACCTGCCCGAGTTGCGCTATCCCCAGCGGTTGAACTGCGCCGACGCCCTGCTGGACGCCACCATCGCGCGCCACGGCGCCGATCGGGCCTGCCTGCTGTCCGACACCGAGGAGTGGAGCTACGGCGAGCTTGTGGCCCGCGCGAACGCCGTCGCCAACGTGCTGGTCGACGACTTCGGTCTGGTTCCAGGCAATCGGGTGCTGCTGCGCGGGCCGAACACTCCGTCCATGGTGGCCTGTTGGTTCGCGGTGCTGAAGGCGGGCTGCGTGGTCGTCACGACCATGCCGCTGCTCAAGGAGGCCGAGCTGCGCGTCATCGGCGAAATCGCACACATCGATCTGTCGATCACCGACGACCGCTTCGCCGCCGACCTGGCCGCCGCCGACATCGCGCGGCTGCTCACGCTCTCCGAGCTGGACGACCGCCACCGCAAGGCTTCCCAGGCGTTCGCCAGCGTGGACACCTCCAGCGACGACGTCGCCCTGCTGGCCTTCACCAGCGGCACCACGGGCCGCCCCAAGGCCACCATGCACTTCCACCGCGACGTCCTGGCCAACGCCGACACCTTCTCCCTCCACGTCCTGAAACCCCGCGCCGACGACCTCTTCTGCTGCTCGCCCCCGCTGGGCTTCACCTTCGGGCTCGGGATGGAGGTGGTGTTCCCGCTACGGGTGGGCGCCTCCAGTCTGTTGCTGGAGAAGGGAACCCCCGACATCCTGCTGCCCACCGTCGCCGAGCGCCGCGCCACCGTGATCGCCACCGCGCCGACGGCATACCGCGCGATGCGATCCGCCCTGTCCACACAGGAATTCGACCTGTCCGGCCTGCGGCGCTGCGTTTCGGCGGGCGAGCCGCTCCCCAAGGCCACCTGGGAGGAATGGAAGACGGCCACGGGCATCTCGCTGATCGACGGCATCGGCGCCACCGAGATGCTGCACATCTTCATCTCCGCCGCCGACGGCGACATCCGCCCGGGCTCGACGGGACGCGCCGTCCCCGGCTTCCAGGCCACCATATTGGACGACGACGGCGAGGAACTCCCCGCCGACTCACTCGGCCGCCTGGCCGTCAAGGGCCCCACGGGTTGCCGCTACCTGGCCGACGAGCGCCAGGCCGACTACGTCCACAACGGCTGGAACATCACGGGCGACGCCTACGTCCGCGACGCCGACGGCTACTTCTGGTACCACTCCCGCAACGACGACATGATCATCTCGGCGGGCTTCAACATCTCGGGCGCCGAGGTCGAGCAGGCCCTGCTCGGCCACCCCGGCGTCGCCGAGTGCGCCGTGGTCGGGGTGCCCGACGCCGAGCGCACCATGACCGTCAAGGCCTGCGTCGTCCGCCGCCCCGACTCGAATGTGGACGCCGACGCCCTGATCGCGCACTGCCGCGACACCATCGCCGTGTACAAGCGCCCCCGCGTCGTGGAGTTCCTCGACGCCCTTCCCCGCACGTCCACGGGCAAGGTGCAGCGCTTCAAGCTGCGTTAACGCCGACGCCGCCACCAGCGCCGCCGCCTCTTGCGGACGATCCTGACGCTCGAACCACTGATGCTGCCGCGCACCACAAAGCGGACGCCGTTGTCGCTGCCGTAACCGGCCGTCACCTTGTTGCGGAAGCTGGAGCCAGTCATGTCGACGTTGTCCTCGACAACGGCGTCGGGGGGCATGATCAGCTTCACGCCCGAGCCGTGCACGTCCAGCTCGATGTCCACCTGTCGGTGCGGGATCACCGCGTCACGAAAATCGATGCGCAGCCCGCAGCCGTGGGGTCGCAGGATGAGGGTGCGCGGCACCAGCCAGCGGCCGAGCCGCCTCACCGACGAACCGGTGGGGTTCAACGTCATGGTGCTGTCCTGAGTGAAGTCCGTGACATCGCCGCGGGACTCGGGCAGGTCCTCGGTGACGGGCACCAGGTCGCCGAAGGTCTTGGCGGCGTACACCACGTCGACCCGCGCGGCGAACTCGTCCAGGGTCAGCCGCCCCTCGGCGGTGCTCTCCTGCAGCTGGTTGATGACGCGATCCCGGTCGCCGTTGGAGACGCGAATGCGGGCTCGCTCCAATTCGCTCATGACGTCAATTGTGACATCAGTATGCCTCGCGCGAAACCGGGCAGGACATGCATCTTGGCCCGCCCCGTCCCGATCCCAGCTCGGAGCCCGCGATCTCCACGACCTCGATGCCCGCGGCCGCCAGGCGGTGGTTGGTCTCGGTGTTGCGCTCGTAGGCGACGCAGACCCGCGGCGCGATGGTCAGGGTGTTGTTGCCGTCGTCCCACTGCTCGCGCTCGGCGGTGACCGGGTCCAGGCCGGTGTCGATCACCCGCAGGGTGTCGATGCCCATCGCCTTGGCCGCGGCCACCAGGAACGGCTCCGGCCCGCTGACGTGCAGCGCGCTGTCGCCGTCGGTCACGGTAT
>NZ_DASQPW010000292.1:0-9784 GCF_035643755.1 Stackebrandtia sp.
GCGGCGGCGGCACCGACGGTGTCGGAAACCACGACGGCGTCGGCGAGGCGGCCCAGCGCGGCGGCCAGCGCCGCCTCGTAGCCGGGCTCGACGCTCAGCAGTGCCGCGACGCTGCCCAACAGGCCGGGGATCTTCTCGGACGCGCCCAGCAGCGCGCCCGCGCCGTCCTTGCGGCGCAGGCCCATGGCCAGGGCCTCCTCGCGGGCCTTCCACTGTGTCGCGTCGGTGTGGGCGGCGCGCTCGGCGGCCGCCAACTCCTTGACGCGGGCCTTGGCGTGGTCCAGATCGGCGGTCGCGGCGTTGATCCGCGCGTCCAGGTCGGCGTCGCCGGCGTCGGCGGCCTCGGTGTCGGACTGGGCGCCGGCCAGGGCGTCCTTGGCGGTCTCGGCGCGCTCGCGGGCCTCGGCCAGCGAGGCGGTGATGCGGGCGATCTCCTCGGCGGCGGCCTGGGTGCGGCTGCGGCGGGCGCCGACGTCGCCGGTCAGTTTGGCGAGCTCCTCGCGGCGGGCCGCCACCGCCTTGACGGCCGCGACCAGGGCGTTTTCGGCCTCGGCGAGCTGTTCCTCGGCCTGCTGGCGGGTCTCCACGGCGGTGGCCAGGCGTTCGGCGTCGGTGCCCAGCGCCTCGCGCAGCTCCGTCTCCTGCTCGCGTACCCGCATCGCCTCCTCGCGCAGCTGCGCGGGATCGCGCCCGGGGCGCTCGTCGGCGGTGTCCTCGCTGAGGTAGCGGATCCGCTCGGTGGCCAGCTGCCCGGTGGAGCGCAGCCGCTCCTGCAAGGCCGACAGCCGATACCAGGTCTCCTGGGCGCGGGCCAGGGCGGGCGCGTCGGCCGCCAGGTCCGACTCCAGGGTGGACAGTTGCTCCTGGACCTCGTCGTGGCTGGCCTCGACGCTCTGGCGCCGGGCGCGCGCGGAGTTCTCGTCGGCGACGTCGCGCGACAGCGTGGTGCGCAGCTGCGCCAGGTCGTCGGCCAGCAGCCGCAGCCGGGCGTCGCGCAGGTCGGACTGGATGCCGGCGGCGCGGCGGGCCAGCTCGGCCTGGCGCCCCAACGGTTTCAGCTGGCGGCGCAGCTCCGAGGTGAGGTCGTTGAGCCGGTTGAGGTTGGCCTCCATCGCCTCCAGCTTGCGCAGCGCCTTCTCCTTGCGCTTGCGGTGCTTCAGGACGCCGGCGGCCTCCTCGATGAAGGCGCGGCGGTCCTCGGGGCGGGCGTGGAGGTAGGAGTCGAGCTTGCCCTGCCCGACCAGGACGTGCATCTCGCGGCCGATGCCGGAGTCGGACAGCAGCTCCTGGATGTCGAGCAGGCGGCAGCGGTCGCCGTTGATCTCGTACTCGCCCTCGCCGGAGCGGAACATCCGGCGGGTGATGGAGACCTCGGAGTACTCGATCGGGATGGCGCCGTCGGAGTTGTCGATCGTCAGGGTGACCTCGGCGCGGCCCAGCGGGGCCCGCCCCGTGGTGCCGGCGAAGATGACGTCCTCCATCTTGCCGCCGCGCAGCGCCTTGGCGCCCTGCTCGCCCAGCACCCAGGCGATCGCGTCCACCACATTGGATTTTCCGGAACCGTTGGGCCCCACCACACAGGTGATCCCGGGTTCGAAGCGCAGCGTCGTGGCAGAGGCGAAGGACTTGAAGCCTTTCAGCGTCAGACTCTTCAGGTGCACACGCGCTCCCCGTTTGCTGGCTGGTCACTCAAACAACTGGCAGACTACCCCGCACGCCCGGCGCCGCCGGTCATACCGGCCCCGAACACAACGATGCGCGCCGACCCGTCGTCGTCGGCGCGCGGTATGTGCGTGTAGAGAAGGTAGTTAGGTCAGGACCGGCTCGGATAGCCGGGCGATCTCCTCGGCCGAGGTAACTTCGGCGTTCAACCGATCATTGTCGGCGCGCAACCGGGTCACCTCGAATTCGAGGGTACGTACCTTGGCACGCAGTTTGGTGACCTCGTCGAGCATCCGTCGGTCCGGTGCCTGCCCAACGTGGCCATAGAGGGCCTTCGCCATGGTGTCTCCTTGCGAGCGCGTAGCTGAGGTAACGCTGGAGGCGCACCCCGCAGCTTCGCATGTGGTTAGGTATTTGTCGCCGTGCGGGCCAGGTGCCCGAGGCTTTCATAGTGCGAGGCAACTATTTGGAGTGTCAACACAGCGACACGGCCCAATGTTCGCCTCCCATGTGTCACCGTCCAGCTTTCCAGACGACGACTCGCCGCTGCCAGCGGCCCCGGTCGAAACCCCAGTAGATCACGTGGCTGAAGCATCACGCATGACGTCTAAAGATCTTCCGTTCCGGCCCCTGGCCAGCCACTTTGGCATTCTCTCACGAATAAATGGGAACTTCAATGCCTTCGGCGACCACAATTTACGCACCGAACGGCTGGTCCCAGGCGGGGCGTACGGTCAAGCCATGCCTGAGCTTCCCGAAGTGGAGACGGTTCGCCGTGGAATCGCCGAATGGGCTGGTGGGCGCCGGATCTCCGAGGTCGAGGTGCGGCATCCGCGCAGCGTGCGCCACCACCTCGCCGGCGCCAAGGATTTCGCGCACCGCTTGCGCGGCACCACGATCACCGGCGCCCGGCGGCGCGGCAAGTTCCTGTGGCTGCCGCTGGACTCCGGCGACGCGCTGTTGTGCCACCTGGGAATGTCGGGCCAGCTGCTGGTGCAGCCCACCGCCGCCCCCGACGAGACGCACCTGCGCATCCGGGTGGCCTTCGACGACCCCGACCGCCAGCTGCGGTTCGTGGATCAACGCATCTTCGGCGAGATGCGAATCTGCTACGACGGGGCCGAGACCCCCACCGAGATCGACCACATCGCCGCCGACGTCTACGAGCCCGGCTTCGACGCCGAGGAGTGCGCCGCGGCCATCCGCACCCGCCGCAGCGAGATCAAGCGGGTGCTGTTGGACCAGTCGGTGATCTCCGGCATCGGCAACATCTACGCCGACGAGGCGCTGTGGAAGGCCCGGATGCACGGGCGCGAGTCCGCCTTCGGGATGCCCAGCCAGCGGATCGTGGAGCTGCTGGGGCACGTGCGCGACACCTTCGACGCGGCGCTGCGCGCCGGCGGTACGTCCTTCGATGCCTTGTACGTCAACGTCAACGGCCAGTCCGGCTACTTCGAACGGTCGCTGGCGGCCTACGGGCGCGAACACCTGCCCTGCTCGCGCTGCGACACCCCGATCGCGCGGGAGAAGTTCGCCGGACGGTCCTCGTTCTACTGTCCACGGTGCCAGGAGGCGCCGTAGCGGGTCAGGAGGCGGGGGAATCCTTGCCGAGCCGGGTGCTGATGGCGTTCCAGGCGGCCTCGGCGGCGATCTGCTCGGCCTCCTTCTTGCTGCCGCCGGTGCCCTCGCCGAACTCCTCGCCATCGACCACGGCCCAGGCGGTGAACCGCTTGGCGTGGTCGGGCCCGGTCTCGGAGATCCGGTAGTCGGGCACGCCGAGGCCCGCGCCCGAGGTGAGTTCCTGGAGGCTGGTCTTCCAGTCCAGGGCGGCGCCGCGGCGCGCGGCCACCTCCAGCAGCGGGTCGAACAGCTTGTGCACCACGTCGGCGACGGAATCCATGCCGTGCTTGAGGAAGAGCGCTCCCAAAAGCGCCTCGACGGAGTCGGCGAGGATGGAATTCTTGTCGCGTCCGCCGGAGGACTCCTCGCCCTTGCCCAGCAACAGGTGCGGGCCCACGCCGCCGGGCCCCAGCTTGCGGGCCACCCCGGCCAGCGCGCGCATGTTGACCACGCTGGCGCGCAGCCGGGCGAGCTGACCCTCGGGCAGGTCCGGGAAGTTGCGGTACAGGGTGGCCGTGACGACCAGGCCCAGCACCGCGTCCCCCAGGAATTCCAGGCGCTCGTTGGTGGGCAGGCCACCGCGCTCGTAGGCGTACGACCGGTGGGTCAACGCCAGGCGCAGCAGGTCGGCGTCCAATTCGACGCCGAACGCCGCGCTGAAGTGCGCGACGCTGGCGTCCATGGACGCGGGCTGCTGGGGCTGGTTCGGCATGGCCGGACGCAGTCTCAGACGTCGATGATCTGGCGGCCCTTGTACGTGCCGCAGACGCCGCAGGCGGTGTGCGGCAGGGTCTTGGAACGACACTGCGGACAGGTCGCCAGTGCCGGTGCCGTGGCCTTCCAGTTGGCCCGGCGGCTACGCGTGTTGGCCCGTGACATGCGGCGCTTGGGAACGGCCACCTTCGTACTCCGATACTCTCACCACCGGCGCGGGACGCGGCCCGCCTCCGGCGAGGGTTGACTCACAACAGTTTCTTCAGCGCCGACCAGCGCGGATCCACGATCTCGTGATCGTGGTCGGACGGCAGCGTATCCCAGGGCTCGCCGCACTCGGCACACAGCCCCGGGCAGTCGGCTCGGCACACCGGCGCGCCCGGCATTCCGAACACCAGCGCGTCGCGCACCACCGGCTCGAGGTCGAGCAGGTCGCCTTGCAGCCTCATGACCTCGTCGGCGTCGGTGGTCTCCGCGGTCGTGCTGTCCTCAAAGGCGAACAGCTCGGAGACCTCGACGCTGAGCGTGTCTTCGATCGCCTTCAGGCATCGGACGCATTCTCCGTGAACCGGGGCGGTGACCGTCCCGGTGACGAGGATGCCCTCCGACACCGCTGTCAGGGTCACCCGCACCTCCACGGAAGCCCCCGACGGGATGGCGATCATGTCCCGACCGAGCCGCTCGGCGAATGACGTGGTGTTGGACCACTCCTTCTGGGAGCCTGGCGAGCGCGACAGGGTGCGGGTGTCCGCGACCAGCGGCGCCTTGGGATCCAGTGGAGGTGTCTTGTGCATCGTCATCACTTCATCGTCTCAGCCCGGACAGGCCGACGTTAGAGGTTACCTGGCCGGGACGGGTCGTGTCGAACGGGGAGGCGCGGGCGGTGACGGCCGCCATCAAATCGAAGGCAGGGGCTTGGCGTCTTCCTCCTCGTCGGAGGGGCCGAACGAGCCGATCTCGCGCAGCGCGTGCATCTTGTCGCGGCCGCGCTCCACCCCGGCCAGCGCGCGTTGCAGGAACTGCTCGAAGTTGGCCAGCGTGGTGTCGACGTACTCGTCCACCTCGTCGCGCAGCCGCTGGGCCTCGTTGCGGGCCTCGCCGACGATGCGGTTGCCCTCGCGCTCGGCCGAGACCACCACCTCGTGGGCCGAGACCAGCCGGGCGTGTTCGGCCTCGGCGTCGGCGATGATGCGTTCGGATTCCTTCTGGCCGGCGTCGATGATCTTGTCGCGTTCGGCGAGGATGGCGTCGGCGCGGCGCAGTTCGCCGGGCAGTTCGCCACGCAGCTCCTCCAGCAATCCGATGACCTCGGCACGGTCCACTTTGCAATTACGGGACATCGGGATGGCCTTGGCGGCCTCCACATATGCGACGATGTCCTCGATGCGGTCCAAGGGCCCCACCCGGATACTCCTCACTCCTCGCGTCGAGGCGACCTCGCTTCGACGCCGTCAACAAGTCTGCGCTCGTGTTCTAGTCTGCGCTATGCGTCGCGCAATCGCGCCACGAGCCTGGTCGCAACCGGGCCCGGGACGTGCTCGTCAATGTCTCCGCCCCATTTCGCCACGTCCTTGACCAGACTGGACGACAGGAACGAATACAGCGGATTCGTTGGCATGAAAAGGGTCTCCACGCCGGCCAGGCCGTAGTTCATCTGCGCCATCTGCTGCTCGTAGTCGAAGTCGGACACGGCGCGGACTCCCTTGACGATGACGCCGACCTCGTGTTGGCGACAGAAGTCGACCGTCAGACCTTTGAAGGACGATACCGCTACGTTGGGCAATTCGTCCGTCACCTCGGCCAGCATTTCCATGCGTTCGTCCATGGTGAACAGACCGGGCTTGGAGGGATTGACGAACACCGCCACGTACACCTGCTCATACAGGCGCGCGGCGCGCACGATGATGTCCAGATGGCCGTTGGTCACCGGATCGAAGGATCCCGGGTATAGGGCACGGCGGGCGACGGGGGTGTTGGCGCTTTGCGTCAGGTCCACGAGCCGTGACCGTACCAAAGAACGGTTTCGCCGTAACGTCGACTGCGGACATCTGTGAACTGTTCGGGCCAGTCGACCTCGCCGGAGCGAAACGACCGCTCCACGATGACCAGCGCCTCCGGGTTCAGCCAGCCGCCGGTGACCAGGGCCGACAGGACCTTGCGAAGGTCCGGGTTGGGCAGCGCGTACGGGGGGTCGGCGAACACCAGGTCCGCGGGGGCGGGCGGCGGCCGGTCCAGGGCGCCGGGCAGCGCCCGGGTCACCAGGTGGGCGCGGGTAGCCAGGCCGAGGTCGGAGATGTTGCGGCGCAACACCCGCGCGGTGGCGGGGTGGGACTCGACGAAGACGGCGGAGGCGGCACCGCGCGACAGCGCCTCCAGGCCGAGCGCGCCCGAGCCCGCGTACAGGTCGGCCACGACCGCGCCGTCGACGTCGCCGCCGGCGTCCAGGGAACCGAACAGGGCCTCGCGGACCCGGTCGGAGGTGGGCCGGGTCCGTTCCCCCGGCGGCGTGGCCAGGCGGCGGCCCTTGAGGTCGCCGGCGACGATGCGGGTCAACTCTTCTCCAGATACTCGGCGCGGTCACCGTCCACCAGGGAGGCTATCGCCCGTGCCAGCAGCGGGTGGTTCACCAGGTCGCGGTCGGCGTCGATGAGGGCCGCGGCCTCGGTGCGGGCCTCGGCGATCAGGTCGGCGTCGCGCAGCAGCGACAGCAGCCTGACGTGGGAGCGGGCGCCCGACTGGGCGTCGCCCAGCACGTCGCCCTCGCGGCGCTGCTCCAGGTCGAGCTCGGCCAGCCGGAAGCCGTCCGTCGTGGAGGCGACGGCGGCGAGCCGCTCGGCGGCCGGGCTGGAGCTGTCGGCCTCGCTGACGAGCAGGCACAGCCCCGGCGCGTCGCCGCGGCCCACCCGGCCGCGCAGCTGATGCAGTTGGGACACGCCGAAACGCTCGGCGTCCATGATCACCATCATCGTGGCGTTGGGGACGTTGACGCCGACCTCGATGACGGTGGTGGCCACCAGGACGTCGAGGTCGCCGGCGGCGAAGCGGTTCATGACCGCGTCCTTGTCGGCCGGGGCGAGGCGGCCGTGCAGCACCCCGATGCGCAGCCCCGACAGCGGGCCGTCGGCCAGCCGGGGCGCGACGTCGGTGACGGCCAGGGGCGGGCGCTTGTCGGGGTCGTCGGCGGGCTCGTCGTCGTCGCCGCCGATGCGCGGGCACACCACGTACGCCTGGTGGCCCTTGCCGACCTCCTCGCGCACGCGCTGCCAGGCCCGGTTCACCCAGCGCTCGTCGGTGCCGGGCACCGGGTGGGTGGCGATCGGGGTGCGGCCGGACGGCAGCTGGGTGAGACGGCTGGTCTCCAGGTCGCCGTACACCGTCATCGCGACGGTGCGCGGGATCGGCGTCGCCGTCATCACCAGGACGTGTGGAGGCGCGGAAGCCTTGGCGCGCAACGTGTCGCGCTGTTCCACGCCGAAGCGGTGCTGTTCGTCGACGACGACCATGCCGAGGTCGGCGAAGTCGACGCCCTCGTACAGCAGCGCGTGGGTGCCCACCACGATGCCCGCGGTGCCGTCGGCCAGTGTGGACAACGCGGCGCGGCGCTCGGCCGCCCCGAGCGAGCCGGTCACCAGGGTGACGCGGGTGGCCAGCTCGCCGGAACCGAGCTCCCCCGCGCGGCCCAGCGGTCCGAGCTGTTCGGCGATGGTGCGGTAATGCTGGGAGGCCAGCACCTCGGTGGGCGCCAGCAACACCGCCTGTCCCCCGGAGTCGATCACCTGGAGCATGGCCCGCACCGACACCACCGTCTTGCCCGCGCCCACGTCGCCCTGCAGGAGCCGGTGCATCGGGTGGGCGCCGGACAGGTCGGCGGCGATCTCCTCGCCCACCTCGCGCTGGCCGTCGGTGAGGGGGAAGGGAAGCGCCGCGTCGAACGCCGCGGCCAGGCCGTCGGGCACGCCGGGGCGCGGGATCGCGGGGCTGGAGGCGGCGCGGGCCTTGCGCTGCACGAGCGTCACCTGTAGACCGAACGCCTCGTGCCATTTGAGGCACTTGATCGCGGCGTACAGCGATTCCTTGGACTCGGGGCGGTGGATGGCGGCCAGCGCGGCGGCGTAGTCGACCAGGCCCTGGCGCTGCCGCAGGTCGGCGGGCATCGGGTCGTCGGGGGGTTCCAGGACGTCGAGCGCGACCCGGACACAGCGGGCGATGGTCCAGGTGGGGACCTTGCCGCTGGCGCGGTAGACCGGGATCAGGGCGCCGGCGAACTCCTCGATCATCTCGCTGGCGTCGTCGTCATCGGGGTCGGCCAGCATCCGGAAGTCGGGGCCGTTGAGCTGGCGGCGGCCCCGGAACTCGCTGACCTTGCCGGAGAACAGGCCCCAGCGTCCGGCGCGCAGGTAGCGGGACTGCCACGGCTGGTTGAAGAACGTCAGGGTGAGGGTGCGGCCGTCGTCGTCGGACACCACGACCTCGAGCATGCTGCCGCGCCTCGCCCGCATCGGGCGGGTGGTGACGGCCCGCACCTGCGCCAGGACGGTGGCCTGTTCGCCGATCTCCAGGGAGTCCAGGTCGGTGCGTTCGCCGCGCTGGGCGTAGCGAAAGGGGTAGTGCTGCAACAGATCCCCGACGGTGGTCATGTCGAGGTGGTTGGCCAGCGCGGTGGCGGTCTTGGCGCCGACCACCGAACGCAGCTTCGTGTCCAGTGTGGCCATTACTCGGCCCCGATCCACACCAGGTGGCGGGGCTGGCCGCCGTCGAGCACCTGGACGTCGACCAGGGGCCACTGCCGCGACAGGTGGTCGGCCAGCCGCTCCCGCGACCCCGCGGGCAGATCCGATCCGGCCACAATGGTCACGAGCTCGGCCCCGGTGGAGCACAGTCGGTCGGTCATGGTGCACAGCATCGCATCCAGCTCGCGCCCGATCAGGACGACATCGCTGTCGACCAGGCCCAGGTAGTCGCCGGGTCCGCACTGCCCCACCGAGGTGAGGGCCGCGTGGGCGGCCACGGTGATCTCGGCGTGTCGGCAGGCCCCCGCCGCCTCGGCCATGGCGATGACGTCGTCGTCGAAGCGCCGCGATCCGTCGCGCACCGCCAGGGCGGCCAGCGCCTGCACCGGCGAGCGCACCGGGATCACCGAGACCCGGAACCCGTCCTCGCGGGCCAGGGCGGCGGCGCTCTCGGCGACGGCGTGGTTTCCGTTGTCGGGCAACACGATGACGTCGTCGCGTCCGGTCGAGCGAATCGCGGCCAACATGTCCTCCGTCGAGGGATGACCGGTGCCCACGGCGACGGCGCCCTCGTCGCGCAGGATGCGGGCCATCCCGGTGCCCTCGGCGATCACCACGACTCCACGCTCGGCCCGCACCGGGGGCTCGGCGGAACGGTTGTCGCCGGTGGCGTAGGCGATCTGGTCGGCGAAGCGGGTCACCGACAGCCGCGACGGCCGCCCGGCCTCGATGCCCGCCTCGATCGCGGCGCCCACGTCGTTGACGTGGACGTGGACGTTCCAGGTGCGGACCGCGTCGTCGTGCGGCGATCCCGCCGCTCCCACGATCACCAGCGAGTCCCCCAGCCCGGACAGGACGGTGCGCAGGGTGTCGATGGTGTCGGGCTCGGCGTCGAGCAGGTACTGCACCTCGTAGGCGAAGTCCAGGGAGCCCGATTCCCGGGGCACCGTGACGTCGGCGTGCAGCCGGGCGGAGCGCTTGGCGGTGCTGGCGGCCCGCAGCGCCGCGTCGGCGGCGCGCCCGGTGACCACCTCGGCCAGGGCGTCGAGCATCAGGGC
>NZ_DASQPW010000293.1:0-4507 GCF_035643755.1 Stackebrandtia sp.
CATCCCCACCACAGCCAGGGCAGGCCGACGGCGATGGCGGTGGCCGGGGCGGTGAAGGCGGCCAGGGCCAGCAGGCGCAGCCGCACCAGGCGGGGGGAGACGCGGTGCCAGGTGACCTCGCCGGGCCACGACTCCCACAGCACCCGAGATTCATCCATGCCCCCAGGTTATGGCGCGGGGGTTCACCCCGGGGTTGACGGGTCTTACTTGAGTATGTAAGTTTTTACCTATGCAAGTAAAAGAACGTGAGAACCCCCGATCCGTGACGGCCAACGCCCGCCGCGCCCAGATCGTGGCCGCGGCGGTGGACACCATCGCCGAGCTGGGTTACGCGCGCGCCTCCTTCGCGAAGATCGCCGAGCGCGCCGAGCTCAGCTCGACGCGCCTGATCTCCTACCACTTCAAGGGCAAGTTCGACCTGATCCAGGCGGTCGTCGACGAGGCGCTGGCGCTGGCCGACGACTACATGGGCCCGCGCATCCGCGCCGCGTCCACCAAGACCGAGGCGCTCGACGCCTACATCCGCTCCAACATGGAGTACATGCGGGAGTACCCCAACCACGTCCGCGCCATGGTGGACATCTTCAACAACGCGCAGGATGAGGGCGCCGACGTCTCCAGCGGCAACCTCGGCACGGCCGTCGACCTGCTGACCGAACAATTCGCCATCGGGCAGCGGGACGGCGAATTCCGCGACTTCGACCCGCTCGTGATGGCCGCCAGCCTGCGCGGGTCCATCGACGCCGCCGCCGCCCAGCTCGCCCACAACCCCGATCTCGATGTCGACGCCTACGGCGCCGAACTCGCCGAGCTCTTCCGCCTCGCCACCCGAAAGGACCCGTCATGACCACCGACGTCACCACCGCCCCCAAGGCCCCCGCGTCCGCGGGCAGCGCCTCCCGCTCGGCCATGATCAAGTCCCTGCTGTTGGACCTGGTCGTCCCCATGGGTGTCTTCTATGGACTGCGCGCCGTCGGCGTCGGGCAATGGTGGGCGCTTCTGGCCTCGGCGATCGTGCCGATCGTCGTGATCGTCCAGCGCTTCATCGCCCGCCGCCAGATCGAGTTCTTCGCGTTGTTCGTCATCATGCTGATGGCCGCCGGGCTGGCGCTGTCGGCGCTGACGGGCAACCCGCGGATCATGCTGATCCGCGAGGCGTGGGTCGGCATGCTGGGCGGCCTGGTCGGGGTGTGGCTGATCGCCTCCATCTTCTACGGACGCCCCGCGCTGATGGTGCTGTTCCGCTCCTTCGTGATCGCCAAGGTCGGCTCCGAGGGGCTGGCCGCGTGGGAGGCGCGCTGGGACGCCGAGGCCGACTTCCGCCTCGGCGTGCGGGTGCTGACCGCCGCGTGGGGCGTGGCCGGGATCCTCAACGCGGTCGTCAACGTCATCTTCGCCTACACGGTGCCGCTGGACGCCGCGCCGCTGGCGATGGGCCTGATCTGGCCCTGCATCCTGGCGCCGCTGCTGGTCTTCCAAATCATCTACACCAAGCGGAAGAACCTGCGCGCCTAAGCAAACAGCGATAAGTTCATTTCGATTCGTAAATAAATAGGAGTCGCGATGAAACGCCGAACCTTCGTCCTGGCGGCCACGGCCGCGGCCCTGGCCGCCGGGACCGCCGCCACCGCCTACG
Source organism: Stackebrandtia sp. (assembly GCF_035643755.1). Taxonomy (NCBI): domain Bacteria; kingdom Bacillati; phylum Actinomycetota; class Actinomycetes; order Glycomycetales; family Glycomycetaceae; genus Stackebrandtia; species Stackebrandtia sp. The sequence continues at coordinate 1,637 of NZ_DASQPW010000293.1, forward strand.
CCGCCACCCGCCCCCGCCTCACGTCGGGCTTCGACTTCGATTCCCCCGACGTCGTGGCCGAGGGGCTGGCGCTGCCGTGGGGCATGGACTTCCTGCCCGACGGCGCGGCCCTGTTCAACCAGCGCGACAGCAAGCAGATGTCTCGGGTGTCTCCCGGTACCGCACCCGAGGTCGTCGGCACCGTGGACGACGCGCAGCCCGCGGGGGAGGGAGGCCTGCTCGGGCTCGCCGTCTCACCGTCCTATAAGGACGACAAGTACGTTTACATCTACTTCACCGCCGCCGCCGACAATCGGGTCGCGCGCCTGAAGCTCGACGGCTTCACCCCCGAGGTGATCCTCGACGGCATCCCCAAGGCCGAGCACCACAACGGGGGCCGCCTGCGCTTCGGCCCCGACGGCAGGCTGTACGTCACCACCGGCGACGCCCTCGACCGCGACAACCCGCAGGACCCCGACAGCCTGGGCGGCAAGATCCTCCGCCTCAACCCCGACGGCTCCGTCCCCGACGACAACCCCACCAAGGGCTCGCCCGTCTACACCCTCGGACACCGCAATGTGGAGGGACTCGACTGGACCGACGGCGGCGACCTGTACGCCAGCGAACTCGGCGAGAACACCTGGGACGAGGTCAACCACATCGTCGCGGGCAAGAACTACGGCTGGCCCGAGGTCGAGGGGACCGGCGGCGAACCCGACTACGTCGACCCCATCGTCACCTGGCACACCGCCGACGCCTCACCCAGCGGCTCGGCCATCGTCGGCGACATCATGTACGTCGGCGCGCTGCGCGGCGAGCGCCTGTGGCAGGTGCCGTACGGCGGGGGAGACCCCGTCGCGGCCCTGGAGGGGACGTACGGCCGCATCCGCACCGTCGAGGTCTCGCCCGACGGCTGGCTGTGGATCGCCACCTCCAACGAGACCGAGGACAAGATCGTCAGGTTCCCCAACAGGCCCTAACCCCGGTCGGCCCGCCACCGCTCCAGCCACCCCGGAAACTCCCGAAGCGACGCCAGCACCGCGTCGGCGTCGCCGAAGGACTCCGGGCCGTGGCTGCCGGTGGTCACCGCCACCGCCGCCGCGTCGGCGGCCCGCGCGGCGGCCACGTCGGCCGGGTGGTCGCCGACATAGACGCCGGCGCCGTTGTCCTTGAGCGCCTTGGTCTTCCCCGGGCCCCACGCCCAGCCGATCACCTTCGCCACGTCCAGTTCGTCGTGCGCCACGTGCCGTCCCGCGTCGCGGTCGTTCTTCCCCGTGATGACGATCGACCGTCCACCGTGGTCACGCACCGCGCGCAGCGAATCCCTCGCCCCGGGCATCAGCCGCGCCGCGGGCAGCCCGTGGACGTGGTAGATCTCGCGGTACTTGTCGATGAAGTCCGTGGCCGGCCCGGGATCCAGCTGCTCGGCGACCAGGTCGTCCAGCGGGGGCCCCAGCTCCCGCATGAAACGCTCCACATCGAACTCGATGCCGAGTTCCTTGGCCGACGCCCGCAGCGTCGCCTCGATCGACGGGGCGGTGTCGTACAGGGTCATGTCCAGGTCGAAGCCGACCACGAGAGGAGAGGTCACGGCCGCAACCCTAACCGGGCTCCAGCGGCTCCACCTCGCACGGAAAGTCCCGACGCCGCAGGAACTGCGCGAGATGCTCGCGGTGCTCGTCGCACGCCAGCCAGGTCTTCACCCGCTCGGGACCGTGGATCTTCGGGTTGCGCCACCGCAACGCCCATCCCGCCGCGCGCGCACACCCGCGCGCCGAACAACGCAGTTCCTCAGCCGACATTCCACCCAGTCTGCACCGGCGTTACCGCGCGGTGGGCGGTAGTGGGAAGGTGCCTCTACTATCGTGCGAGACAGCCGCTCGATTTCCGACGAAAGGTCTCGACCGATGACCGAGGCGCAATCGCAGACCACACCGGCCCAAGACGCCGAGCTGTTGGAGAAGGCGCTATTCGAAGTCAAGAAGGTCATCGTCGGCCAGGACCGCATGATCGAGCGGATGTTCGTGGCCCTGTTGTCGCGCGGACACTGCCTCCTGGAGGGCGTGCCCGGCGTGGCCAAGACCCTGGCGGTGGAGACGCTGGCCACGGTCACCGGCGGCAGCTTCACCCGCACCCAGTTCACCCCCGACCTGGTGCCCGCCGACATCGTCGGCACCCGCATCTACCGGCAGTCCAGCGAGAAGTTCGACGTCGAGCTGGGCCCCGTGTTCGTCAACTTCCTGCTGGCCGACGAGATCAACCGGGCGCCCGCCAAGGTGCAGTCGGCGATGCTGGAGGTGATGAGCGAGCGCCAGGTGTCGATCGGCGGCGAGACCTACCCGGTGCCCAACCCGTTCCTGGTGATGGCCACCCAGAACCCCATCGAGCAGGAGGGCGTGTACCCGCTGCCCGAGGCGCAGCGCGACCGCTTCCTGCTGAAGATCGTGGTGGGCTACCCGACCGACGCCGAGGAGCGGGAGATCGTCTACCGGATGGGCGTGGAACCGCCCGCCGCGGAGCCGGTGTTCACCTCGGACGACATCCTGCGGCTGCAGAAGAAGGCCGACGGCATCTTCATCCACAACGCGCTGGTCGACTACGCGGTGCGGCTGGTGCTGGCCACCCGGCGGCCCGCCGAGTTCGGCGTCGCCGACGTGTCCGGGCTGATCCAGTACGGCGCCAGCCCGCGCGCCTCGCTGGGCATCATCAGGGCCACCCGCGCCCTGGCCGTCCTTCGTGGACGCGATTACGCGCTTCCCCAGGACCTGCAGGACATCGCGCCCGACGTGCTGCGCCACCGGCTGGTGCTGTCCTACGACGCGCTCGCCGACGGCATCCCCGCCGAGGACATCGTCGACAAGGTGATGGCCGCGGTGCCGGCGCCGACGGTGA
>NZ_DASQPW010000294.1:0-26150 GCF_035643755.1 Stackebrandtia sp.
TGGGTGGATTGTTCCCGCCTGGCCGCCGAGGTGCGCAGCGTTAAGTCGCCGGCGGAGTTGGGTCTGGTGCGCCGGGCCGCGGCGGTGTCGTCGCAGGCGATGGCCGCGGCGATCGCGACGGCCGCGGCGGGTGTCGCCGAGCGGGACATCGCCGCGGCGGTGCACGCCGCGATGATCGCCGCCGGCGGGCGGCCGCCGGGTTTCGTGCCCCTGATCCGCTCCACCCACCGCCTCGCCCAGGAACACGTCACCTGGGGCGATCATGTCCTGTCGGGCGGCGAGGGCGTGTTCGTGGAGTTGTCGGGGTGTGTGGGCCGCTATCACGCGCCCCTGTCGCGCATCATCCACTGTGGCCCGCCCCCGTCGGGTGCGGAGGCGGCGGCCGCGGCCGCCGAGGCGGGTTTCGCCGCCGCGCTGGATCGCCTGCGCCCGGGGGTGCGCGGCGGTGAGGTGTATCGGGCGTGGGAGGACGCGGTCGCCTCCGCCACGGGGATACGCCAGCGCCGTCACCATTGCGGCTACGCCACGGGGATCGGTTTTTCGCCCAGCTGGGTGGGCGGGGCCCGGGTGCGCGGTTTGAGTGCCGCCGGGCGCGGCGTGGTGGCCGCCGGGATGGTCTTTCACGTCATGTCGTGGGTGTCGTTGCCGCACCCGGCGGTGCGGTCGGACACCGTCATCGTCACCGCCGACGGGTGCCAGGTCGCCACGACCGCGCCGTCGGGCCTGCTGATTTCTTCCTGAAGGGACATTGCCATGCGTATCACTGCCGTGCGTGCCACCCCGGTGGCCGTGCCGTACCGCAGCGACGAGACCTGGGCGTTCGGCCGCCGCGCCGGCCTGGTCAGTGTCTTGATCGAAGTGGACACCGACGCCGGGGTCACGGGTGTGGGCGAGGCCGCTGCCTATCCCAGCGCCGACATCGTCACCGCGGTCCTCGACAGCCTGACGCCGCTGGTGGTGGGTGCCGACCCGAGCCGTATCGAGGCGCTGATTCAGCGCATCGACGTGGTGGGCACGTGGCATCACGTCAACGCCACCAGCCCCGCCATCGCCGCGGTCGAGATGGCCTGTTGGGACATCGCCGGCAAGGTGTGCGGGCAGCCGGTGGTCAACCTGTTGGGTGGGGTGTTTCGCGACAGTGTGGAGTACTTCTACTATGTCGCCGCCGCCGATGCCGACGCGGTCAAGGCCGAGGGTCGTCGCGCGGCGCGGGCGGGTTTTGGCACCTGCTATCTCAAGGTCGGTTCCGACGCGATCGCCACCGACGTCGAACGCGTCGCGGCGTTGCGCGACGGCGCGGGTGAGGCGATGGCCATTCGCGTCGACGCCAACGAGGCGTGGTCGCCGGCATCGGCGATCCGGGCCCTGAAAGCCCTGGAGCCGTATGGCCTGGAGTTGGCCGAGCAGCCGGTCTCGGGCCGTAATCTGGCCGAGATGGCGTATGTGCGCGGCCGCGTCGCCGCGCCCCTGTTGGCCAACGAGGCGTCGTGGACGCGCAGCCAACAGCTGGAGGTGATCCGCCACAACGCCGCCGACGTGTTGAGTGTGGACAATCAGATGGACGGTGGCCTGCTCAACCTGAAACGCTCGGCGGGCCTGTGTGAGGCGGCGGGGTTGACGGTGGTGAAGCACAGCCTGGGCGAGTTGGGTGTCGCCGCCGCCGCCGCGGCCCACGTCATCGCCTCGACACCGAACTTCCGCCACGCCAACCAGGGCTACGGCGCGCTGTTGTGCGACGACGTCACCGTCGCCTTCGGCGGCGGCATCGACGGCTACGACCGCGGGCGTCTGGCGGTGCCGACCGGCCCGGGCCTGGGTGTCGAGCTGGACGCCGACAAGGTGGCGCGTTACGCCGAGCTGTATCGCACCGGCGGCGATTTCACGTTCGGGCACCCGCAGGCGTTGTCGACGCCGGTGGCGTTGCCGAAGTTCTTAACGCCGTCACGGGGGCGGCGGGGGTGTCGGTGGCCCAGGGCCGGGTCTCTTCGACGAGTTTGGCCACCGCCAGCACCAGGTCGTCGGAGTGGCGGGGCCCCACGATCTGCAGGCCCACGGGCAGTCCCGCGGAGGTGACGCCGGCGGGCACGCTGATGGCCGGCTGTTGCGTCATGTTGAACGGGTAGCTGAATCCGGCCCACCGCTGCCAGCTGGACAGGCCGCTTCCGGGCGGGACGTTGTGTCCGGCCTCGAACGGCGGGATCGCCACGGTGGGGGTGATGAGGACGTCGTGGTGGTTGTGGAATTCGCCCATCCGGATGCCCAGGGCCGCGCGCACGGCCACCGCGTCCAGGTAGTCGCTGGCCGAATAGGTCAATCCGGTGTCCCAGATGGCGCGCAGGCCGGGGTCGATGCGTTCGGCGGAGCCTTCGGGGAACGTGTCGAGCCATTTGGCGGCGCCGGCGGCCCACAACAGTTCGTGGGCTTCGACGGGGTTGTCGAATCCGGGGTCGGCGTTTTCGACGTGCAGTCCCGCCGCGTCCAGGGCCGACACCGCCGCGCCCACGATCGATGCGACCTCGTCGTCGACGGTGAGGTAGCCGAGGTCGGGGGAGTAGGCGGCGTTGAGTCCGCGCACGTCGCGGCGCACGGCCTCCCGGTAGGAGCCGATGGGTGGGGGCAGGGCGTTGGGGTCGCGGTGGTCGGGCAGCGCCAGCACGTCCAACAGCAGCGCGACGTCGTCGACGCTTCGGGCCATGGGCCCGGCGTGCGACAGCGGCCCGAAGGGGCTGGCGGGGTACAGGGGGATGCGGGCGCCGGTGGGTTTGAATCCGACGATGCCGCAAAACGACGCGGGGATGCGTACCGACCCGCCGCCGTCGGTGCCCACCGACAGCTGCCCCATGCCGCAGGCCACGGCCACCGCGCTTCCGCCCGATGACCCGCCGGGGGTGAGGCTCGGGTCGTAGGGGTTCCTGGTGATTCCCTCCGAGGGCGAGTCGGTGACGGCCTTCCACCCGAGTTCGGGGGTGGTGGTCTTGCCGAGCATGACCAGGCCGTGTTCGCGAAGGCGCGCGGTGACGGGGCTGTCGACGTCCCAGTTCTGGTCGCGGTCGATGCACGCCGAGCCGCGCAGGGTGGGCCACCCGGCGCTCAAAAACATGTCCTTGATGGACGATGGGACGCCGTCGAGCCAGCCGATGGGGTTGCCGTCTTGCCAGCGTTGTTCGGAGTCGCGGGCGGCGGCCAGGGCGGAGTCGGCGTCGACGAGGCAGAAGGCGTGGTAGTCGCCGTCGGATTCGTCGATGGCCTTCAGCGCGGTCTCGGTGGCCTCGACCGGGGACAGCTCCCTCATCGAGTAGGCGGCGACGAGTTCGCTGGCGGTCAGCATGGCGCTTGAGTTGACTGGCACGTTCTCTCCCTCAAGGCCGTCGTGTTAGGACGGCACGTATCCCAGTTGTTTGTCGACGACGTTGTCCAAAGCCCGCCCGGCTGTCCATCGCGCGAAGTTCTCGGCGAACCTGTCGACGAGGATGCTACGCCAGCCGGCGACGTCGCCGGACATGTGCGGTGACACGAAAACATTCCCCATCGACCACAGTGGATTGTCGGGTGGCAGGGGTTCGGTGTCGAACACGTCGAGCGCGGCCCCGGCGATGGTCCCGGCGCGAAGCGCACCGATGAGGTCGCCTGAGTCGACCAGTTCGCCGCGTCCGACGTTGATGAAGCGGGCGGTGGGTTTCATCGCGGCGAACGCCGCGGCGTCGAAGATGCCCTTGGTGGCCTCGGTGAGGGGGGCGGCCGCCACGACGTAGTCGGCGTCGCCCAGGTGCCGGTTCAGCGCGCTGGAGGCGTGCACGGTTCCAAAGTCGGCGTCGGCGTCGCGGGCGGTGCGTCCGATGCCGGTCACGGCCATGCCGCAGGCGGTGAGCATCCGCGCGGTGGCGCGTCCGATGCCGCCGGTGCCGACGATGAGGGCGCGGCGGCGGTGAATGGTTTCGGTGTCGCGGTGGCGCCAGGTGGCGGTGTCTTGCAGCCGCAGGGTATGCGCGAAGTCCTTGGCGAAGGCCAGGACGGCGCCGGTGACCCATTCGGCGATGGCGGTGTCGAACACGCCGCGGGAGTTGGTCAACACGACGTCGCTGTCGCGAAACGCGTCGAACATGACGGGGTCGACGCCGGCGGCGGCGATGTGCACCCACTGGAGCCGGTCGGCGGCGCCCCAGGCGTCGCGCAGTTCGGTGGACAGGAAGTCGTACAGGAACAGGGCGTGGCTTCCGGGAAGTTTTTCGGCCAGTTGTCCCGTGTGGGCGTAGCGGACGGTGGCGTTGTCCTCGATGTTCGTCATGCCGTCGGGACGGTGATCGCCGTACAGGACCGTCAGCACCGGGGAATCCTCGCCGATCATATTGACAGCCTAGGAGCTAGCCGTATGATTGTCAACAATCCGAGGACTCACCCCGGAGGTCATTTCTCCGTCACGCTCACCGGAGGCTGCGCCTTGGATTTGACCGCATTCGACCTTCTTGACGTCGAAGGTCCGCTCGCCCAGCGAGGCATTGGTGTCATCGCTCCCTTTGACCTGGCCTTGGAGCGGGAGCTGTGGCGTTGGGTCCCCATGGAGGTGTCGCTGCACTTGGCGCGCACCCCGTATGAGCCGGTCCCGGTGAGCATGCACATGGCTCAGCTGGTCAGCGACTCCCGCCACCTGGCCGCGGCCACCCGCGACGTGTTGCATGTGGAGCCGGAGGTGGTGGCGTACCTGTGCACGTCGGGGTCGTTCGTCAACGGCGTCGACTACGAGCGGTCGCTGGTGAAGGCGATCTGTGACGCCGGCGCGCCCGACGCGGTCACCACCACCGGCGCCCTGGTGGAGGTGTTGCAGCAGCTGGACGTGCACCGCATCTCGATCCTCACCCCCTACGACGCCGACTTGACCAGCTGCCTGCGCGATTTTCTCGCCGAGTGCGGCGTCAAGACCGTCTCCAGCGACCACCTGGGCCTGGGCGGCGGCATCTGGAAGGTCAGCTACCGCACCATCGCCGAGCGGATCATCGCCGCCGACCATTCCGACGCCGAGGCGGTGTTCATCTCGTGCACGAACCTGCCGACCTACGACCTGATCGAGCCGTTGGAGGCGGCGTTGGGCAAACCGGTGTTGACGGCGAACCAGTTGACGATGTGGGCGTGCCTGAAACGGATGAATCTGCCCCGCGTGGGACCGGGGGAATGGCTGCGCGAGGTCGACTGACGCATGTAGGCGAGTAGGATTGTCGACAATTGACCAGGAGGCTTTCATGACGACCATCGGATTCGTCTACCCCGATCACGCCGCCGAAGACGACTACCCCCTCGCCGAGAAAATCTTGGGCGCCGGCGTGCGCCTACCCGTGGCCCACATCTACGGCACCGACCTGCACGCGGTCCCCGAACTACTCGACCTGGGCGCGCCCCACCGCCTGGCCGAAGGCGCCCGGCTGCTGGCGCCCCACGACCTCGACGCCATCGTGTGGGCGTGCACCTCCGGGTCGTTCGTGTACGGACCCGACGGCGCGCGCGAGCAGGCCGCCGGGCTGTCGCGGGCCGCCGGCGGCATCCCCGCCTCCAGCACCTCGTTCGCGTTCGTCGCCGCCGCCAAGGCCCTCGGCGTGGCCAAGGTCGCCGTGGCCGCCTCCTACCCGCACGACGTCTCCGCACTGTTCGTCGACTTCCTCGACGCCGCCGGCATCACCGTCGACGGCATGTCCAGCCACGGCGTGGCCACCGCCGCCGAGGTCGCCACCATGACGCCCGAGGCCGTGTCCGACATGGCCGCCGCCTACGACCGCCCCGGCGCCGACGCCCTGCTCATCCCCGACACCGCGATGCGCACCCTCGCCCTGGTCAACACCCTGGAAGACCGCCTGGGCAAACCGGTACTGACGGCCAACCAGGTCACCATCTGGTACGGGCTGCGCCTGGCCGGCGCCTCCGTGGCCAGCAGCGACCTGGGCGCGCTGTTTGGCGCCGGGACGGGGGAGTGAACCGTGGTATTCGCCGATCTTGAACCCGTCGACCGGGAATCCACCCCCGGCATCATCGCCCGGCGCCTGCGCGAAGGCATCATGAACGGCACCCTGCCGCCGGGCACCCAACTGGGGGAGACCGAACTGGCGTCACGTTTCCAGGTGTCGCGCGGTCCCCTGCGCGAAGCCATGCAGCGCCTGGTATCGGAGGGCCTGCTGCACAGCGAACGCCACCGGGGCCTGTTCGTGGTGGACCTGGAGCCGTCGGACGTGCGCGACATCTACACCGCCCGCACCGCCATCGAACGCGCCGCGGTCATCGAGATCATGCGCGGCGACCGCAAACAGACCGCCGCGGCCCTGGACGAGACCATGTGGGACATGGCGCAGGCGGCCGAGAAGAACGACGCCACGGCCCTGTCGGCGGCGGATCTGAAGTTCCACGAGGTGCTGATCGCCGCCTCGGGCAGCAAACGCCTGGTGCGCATGGCCCGCACCCTGCTCATCGAGACCCGCATGTGCCTGTCGCGGCTGCAATCGACGTACCGGCGCGTCGACGAACGCGTCGACGAACACAACCGGATCATTCGTGCCATCCGCCAAGGCGACACCGACGAGGTCCTGGCCCTGCTGGAGGCGCACATGCTCGACGCGGTGCAGCGCCTGGTCCCCGAACCCGTCGGGCCCGAGGACCAAGCCGCCGCCGCCTAGGCCAGCGCCGCGGCCACCGCCGAACCCACCGCCTGAGTCGTGGCCGCCCCACCCAGGTCCGGCGTCACCGCCTGACGCTTGTCCAACACGGTCTCCACCGCCGCGTTCACCGCCGCCGCCGCCGCGGTCTCACCCAGGTGCTCAAGCATCATGCCCGCGGCCAGGATCTGCGCGGTCGGGTTGGCGATGCCCCGCCCGGCGATGTCGGGGGCGCTGCCGTGCACGGCTTCGAACATGGACGGGGCGTCGCGGTGCGGGTTGATGTTGCCCGACGGCGCCAGGCCCAGCCCGCCGGTGACGGCCGCGGCCAGGTCCGACAGGATGTCGCCGAACAGGTTCGACCCCACCACCACGTCGAGGCGCTCGGGGTTGAGCACCATCCGCGCCGCCAAAGCATCCACATGGCACTGTTCACTGTGCACATCGGGGTATTCGGCGGCGACCTCGGCGAAGATCGCGTCCCAGTACGGCATCGAGTGAATCAGCCCGTTGGACTTCGTGGCCGAACACACCCGCCTGCTGCGGGTGCGCGCCACCTCGAAGGCGTAGCGGATGATCCGCTCCACACCCACCCGGGTGAACACCGACTCCTGCACCACGAACTCGCCCGGGCCACCGGCGTTGTGTTTGCCGCCGATCGCCGAATACTCGCCCTCGGAGTTCTCCCGCACCACCACCATGTCCAGATCGGCGGCGTCGCGTCCGGCAAGAGCCGTGGCCACCCCCGGCAACAGCCGCACCGGACGCAGGTTCACGTACTGGTTGAACGCCCGCCGCACCGGGATCAACAGACCCCACAGCGACACGTGATCGGCCACGCCGGGAAACCCGACCGCGCCCAACAAGATCGCGTCGAACCCCGACAACTGGTCGATACCGTCGCCCGGCATCATCGCCCCGGAGTCGAGGTAACGCTGGCAGGACCAGTCGAACTCCACCCACTCCACGCCGAACCCGTACACACCGGCAGCCGCGTCGACGACCTTGCGCGCCTCGGCGGTGACGTCGACGCCGATGCCGTCACCGGGAATGGTGGCGATGCGATACGTCGTCACAGGCTCACCGCGATGTACTTGGTCTCCAAAAACTCCTCGATACCGACGCCGCCACCCTCGCGGCCCAGCCCGGACTGCTTCACGCCGCCAAACGGCGCCGCCGGGTTGGACACGATGCCCTGATTCAGCCCGATCATGCCGGCGTCCAGGCGCTCGGCGACACGCAGCGCCCGTTTGACGTCGCTGGTGTACAGGTAACTGACCAGCCCGTACTCGGTGTCGTTGGCCAGCGCGATGGCCTCGTCTTCGGTGTCGAACACCGAGATCGGCGCCACCGGCCCGAAGATCTCCTCGCCGGCCATGCGGGCGTCGACGGGCACGTCGGCCAACACGGTGGGGCGCACGAAATGCCCGGGGCCGTCGATGGCGTCGCCGCCGGTCAACACGCGGGCGCCGCGCTCCACGGCGTCGGCGACCAGCCCGGTCACCTTGGTCACGGCGGCGTCGTCGATGAGGGGACCGACCACGACGCCGTCTTCGGTGCCGCGCCCGATCGCCAGCGCCTCCATGCGCTGGGTGAGGCGGCGGGAGAATTCCTCGACGACGCCGCGGTGAATGTAGAACCGGTTGGCGGCGGTGCAGGCCTCGCCGATGTTGCGCATCTTGGCTTGCATGGCGCCGTCGACGGCGTCGTCGATGTCGGCGTCGTCGAACACCACGAACGGGGCGTTTCCGCCCAGCTCCATGGAGGTGCGCAGCACCTTGTCGGCGCACTGGGCCAGCAGTTTGCGGCCCACCGCGGTGGACCCGGTGAACGACAGCTTGCGGGCCCGGCCGTCGGTAATGACCGGTTCCATGACGCCGCCGGCGTCTGAGGTGGTGACGACGTTCAACACGCCCTCGGGCAGGCCCGCGTCGGCCAGGATCTGCGCCAACGCCAGCATGCACAGCGGTGTCTGGGCGGCGGGCTTGACGACCATGGTGCACCCGGCGGCCACGGCGGGCCCGATCTTGCGGGTGCCCATCGCCATCGGAAAATTCCACGGAGTGATCAAAATGGACGGACCGACGGGTTGTTTCGTGATCAAAAACCGCCCCACACCGTTGGGCGCGGTGGCGTACCCGCCGTCGATGCGCACCGCCTCCTCGGCGAACCACCGAAAGAACTCCGCGGCGTAGGCGATCTCGCCGCGCGACTCGGCCAGGGGCTTGCCCATCTCCAGCGTCATCAACAACGCCAGCTCCTGGCTTCGCGCCGTCAACGCCTCATAGGCGCGGCGCAGGATCTCCCCGCGCTCGCGCGGGGGATGAGCCGCCCACGACTCCTGGGCGGCCACGGCCGCGCCCAGGGCCGCCATGCCGTCGGCCGGCGCGGCATCGGCCACGGCGCACAGCACCTCGCCCGTGGCCGGGTCGTGAACGTCGAACGTCCTGCCGCCCGCCGCGTCGACCCACTTGCCGCCTATGAACAACCCCTTGGCGACCGCCTCGACCACACTGGTTTCGCTTGGCACGCTCACCCAACTCCTTCAATCAAGCGCCCGACTGGCCGCATCACACCGATTCGTCCACCAGTAGACGCCACCATATGTACAATTGTCAACAATCTACAGGACGCGGCTTCGCGGCCCGTCCACGTCCACAACCCGCCCCGCCAGTAAGGAGCACCACCATGGCCACGCTGTCTCCGCTGCTCAAACAAGCCACACCAGTCGTCGTCGACCACGGCCAGGGCGCCTACCTCTACGACACCACCGGCCGCCGCTACCTCGACTTCACCGCGGGCATCGGCGTCACCAGCACCGGCCACTGCCACCCCAAGGTCGTCGAAGCCGCCCAAAACCAGGTCGGCAAACTCATCCACGGCCAGTACACCACCGTCATGCACCAACCACTCCAAGAACTCACCGCCAAACTCGGCGACGTCCTCCCCACCGGCCTCGACTCCCTGTTCTTCTCCAACTCCGGATCCGAAGCCGTCGAAGCCGCCCTGCGCCTATCCCGCCAGGCCACCGCCCGCCCCAACATCATCGTGTTCCAAGGCGGATTCCACGGCCGCACCGTCGCCGCCGCCAGCCTCACCACCTCCGGCACCCGCTTCTCCGCCGGCTTCTCACCCCTCATGTCGGGCGTCCACGTCGCCCCCTTCCCCTTCGCCTACCACTACGGCTGGGACGAAGAAACCGCCACCGACTTCGCACTACGCGAACTCGACTACCTGTTCGCCACCGGCACCGCCCCCCACGAAACCGCGGCGTTCTTCATCGAACCCATGCTCGGCGAAGGCGGCTACGTCCCCGCCAACACCCGCTTCATGCAGGGCCTGCGCCGCCGCGCCGACGAACACGGCATCCTGCTGGTCATCGACGAAATCCAAACCGGCTTCGGCCGCACCGGCAAATTCTGGGGCCACGACCACTTCGACGTCCACCCCGACATCGTCCTCATCGCCAAGGGCCTGGCCTCCGGCTTCCCCCTGTCCGGCATCGCCGCGTCCAAAGAACTCATGGCCAAAGCCTGGCCCGGCTCCCAAGGCGGCACCTACGGCGGCAACGCCGTAGCCTGCGCCGCCGCCGCGGCCACCCTCGACGTCATCCGCGACGAAAACCTCGTCGACAACGCCGCCGCCCGCGGCACCCAACTCCTCGAAGGCGCCCGCCAGATCGGCGACAAAACCCCCGCCATCGGCGACGTCCGCGGCCTCGGCCTCCTCGTCGGCAGCGAATTCACCACCCCCGACGGCCAACCCGACACCGCCACCGCCCAAGCCGCCCACAAAGCCGCCCTCCAACGCGACCTCCTCCTACTCACCTGCGGCGCCCACATGAACGTCGTACGCATGATCCCGCCACTCATCGTCGACGCCGCGCAAATCGACACCGCACTGGACATCTGGGCCGACGCCGTGGCCGAAGCCACCAAATAGAAGGAAACGCCGAGTCATGCCACGCCACATCACCATCAGCCTCGACAAACGCGGCGTCACCTGCCGCGCCGTCCTCCTCGACGACCAGGCACCCCGCACCTGCGACGCCGTATGGAACGCGCTGCCCCAAAGCGGCTCCGCCTACCACGCCAAATACGCCCGCAACGAGGTCTACACCCTGGTGCCACCATTCGCCGAACCCAAACCCGGACGCGAAAACCCCACCATCACGCCCATCCCCGGCGACGTGTGCTACTTCGGATTCGAAGCCTGGGAAATCGGCAACCCCGCCTACGGCTACGACGACGACAGCGAAGCCCACAGCGACTCCGGCGCCACCGACCTGGCGATCTTCTACGGCCGCAACAACCTCCTCATCAACGGCGACGCCGGCTGGGTCCCCGGCAACGTCTTCGCCACCATCACCGAAGGCCTCGACACCATCGCCGCGGCCTCCCAGGACCTGTGGCTGCGCGGCGTCGAAGGCGAAACCCTCACCTTCGCCCGCGCCGAATAACCACCGGGGGAGGGGAGTAGCCCACCGGCCACCCCCTCCTCACACCACCCGCAACCGCCCACCCAGCTCCACCACCCCCTCGGCAAGCGACGGCCCCTCACCGCGCGACACCCACCGCTCAAACGCCACACTGAAAACCCCCACCGCGCCATGCGCCACCAACGCCGCCACCACCGACTCCACCCCGCGCCCCACCAACGCCCCGGCCACCGCATCGGTCAACATCGCCAGCTTCAACAACTCCCGCTCCCGAAGACTCGCACTGCCCATGACGATGCGATGCCGCCGCGACGCCGCATCACGCCGACCCCCCAGCACCCCGCCACACGCCACCATCCCCGCCATCGCCGCCTCCCACGCCGACAACCCCCCGGGCGCACCGACGATCGCGGCAACCCCGGCCGCCTGCAACGTCCCCGCCGGATCGAACAACACCTCACGCTTATCGGCGAAATACCGAAAAAACGTCCGCTCCGTCACCCCCGCCCGCCCCGCGATGTCACCGGCGGTGGTGGCGTCGAAGCCGCGCTCGGCGAACAGTTCCATGGCGGCCTGGACCATGCGGCCCTGTGCGTCGGGTTCCCAGCGAGTCATGTCGAAAAGTGTAATGATGACAGCCACTGACATGAAGGTGCTATCGTCAGTCATGTCAGAAACTGACATACTCGCGAAGGGACACCCACCATGCGCATCTTCATCACCGGCGCCACCGGCTGGATCGGCACCGCCGTCACCGACGAACTCCTCAAAGCCGGCCACCACATCACCGGCCTCGCCCGCAACGACACCTCCGCGGCCACCCTGAAAGCCAAAGGCGCCACCCCACACCCCGGCAGCCTCGACCAACCCGACACCCTCGCCACCGCCGCCGCCCAAGCCGACGCCGTCATCCACCTCGCCTTCAACCACGACTTCACCAACTACGCCGCCGCCGGACACACCGAACACCACGCCATCACCGCCATGCTCGACGCACTCGCCGGCACCGGGCGCCCATTCCTGTTCGCCTCCGGACTCGCCGCCAGCGACAACGGCACCCCACTGACCGAAGACGACCCCTCACCCCACCACGGCGCCGACTCCCTGCGCGGCGGCGCCGAAAACCTCGCCCAAACCTATGTAGACAAAGGCGTGCGCGCCATCGCCCTGCGATTCGCACCCACCGTCCACGGCACCGGCGACAAGGGATTCACCTCCGTACTGACCACCATCGCCCAACAACACGCCACCGCCGCCTACATCGGCGACGGCACCAACCAATGGGCCGCCGTCCACCGCACCGACGCCGCCCACCTCGTACACCTCGCCCTCGACAACGCGCCGGCCGGCGCCCGCGTACACGCCGTGGCCGAAGACGGCATCCCCACCAAGGACATCGCCGCGGCCATCGGACAATCCCTCGGCGTACCGACGACCTCGATCCCGCCCGACAAAGCCGAAGAGCACTTCGGATGGATGGGGCGCCTGTTCGCCGCCGACATCGCCGCCAGCCACGCGGCCACGAGCCGGCTGTTGGGCTGGAAGCCCACGGGGCCTACGCTTTTCGACGACATTTCCGCCGGTGCCTACGTGCCGGGTGCCCGCTAGTAGGAGAAGGGCCCGACAAGGTTCTACTTGACATAATATTCATTATCAACCAAATACGAGGGGCGGTCGGAAGTACTCCCGGCGGGCCCCACTCGAAACGGCGAACCGCCCGGATCGGCCGTCCCCGCCGTTCGCCCGCCTCGCGCGGGCGCGGCGCGGCTGCGGCGGCGAATGGTTGGCGCGGGGGATTTCGGGGCCGACGGCGGGCGCGGTTCGGTGGAATGTCCCCGACCTGGCGGTGCGCCCGCCTTGTCCGCAAATTAAGCATAAGTGACATTATGCGTAATTCGGATCGGGTTATGGTCGACGCCATGACCGATGCGACCATTCGATCCGCCACAGTAGACGACGAGGCCGCGTGGGTGGCGTGCGCGGCGGGCCTGTTCGCCGAGGACGGCGGCACCCGCGATGCCGCCTTGAACGTCAACTGGCCCCACGAACACGGCGCCCAGTCCTTCCACACCGGACTCTCCTCCCCCGACCGCCTCCTCCTAGTCGCCGAGGACGGCGGCGAGGTGGCGGGCACCCTGTCGGGCCAGCTGCGCTCCCCCAGCGCGATGCGTCCGGTGTCGGTGGCGGAGTTGGTGAGCCTGTTCGTGGTGCCGCGGATGCGCGGTGGTGGTGTGGGGGCGCGATTGGTGGAGGGGTTTTTGGCGTGGGCGCGGTCGTGTGAGGCGGAGTTGGTGCAGGTGTCGGCGTACGCGGCGAACGCGGGTGCGGTGCGGTTTTACGAGCGGATGGGTTTTTCGCCGCATCAGGTGCAATTGGAGCGCCGGTTGTGAGTGTGTCGGGGCAGCTGTCGTTTTTCTGCTAGCGGTGAGGGTGTGTTGGGGGCAGGCTGGGGGGTATGCATGAGGATGTTGAGCGGTGTGTGCGGGCGGTTCAGTCGAAGGATGCCCGGTTTGACGGGTGGTTTTTTACGGCGGTGGTGACGACGGGGATTTATTGTCGTCCGTCGTGTCCGGTGCCGGCGCCGAAGCCGGGGAATATGCGGTTTTATCCGAGTGCGGCGGCGGCGCAGCAGGCGGGGTTTCGGGCGTGTAAGCGGTGTCGTCCGGACGCGTCGCCGGGGTCTCCTTTGTGGAATGTTCGGGCGGATGTGGTGGCGCGGGCGATGCGGTTGATCGGTGATGGGGTGGTGGATCGGGAGGGTGTTTCGGGTTTGGCGCGGCGTTTGGGTTATAGCGTGCGTCAGTTGGAGCGTCAGTTGACGGCGGAGTTGGGTGCTGGTCCCCTGGCTTTGGCGCGGGCGCAGCGGGCGCAGACGGCGCGGATGTTGATCGAGTCGTCGGTGTTGCCGATGGGTGAGGTGGCGTTCGCGGCGGGGTTTTCGAGTATTCGGTCGTTCAATGACACGGTGATGCGGGTGTTCGCGTTGACGCCGTCGCAGTTGCGGGCGCGGGCGTCGCGGTCGGGTGGTGTGGGTGCGGCGGGGTTGTTGCGTCTGCGGCTGCCGTTTCGTCGTCCTTTGTGTCCGGATAATGTGTTTGGTCATTTGGCGGCCACGGCGGTGCCGGGGGTTGAGGAGTGGCGGGATGGGGCGTTTCGGCGGACGTTGAGTCTGCCGCATGGGCCGGGCGTGGTGGGGTTGCGTCCGTTGCCGGAGTATGTGGAGTGTTTGTTGCGTCTGGCGGATGTGCGGGATTTGTCGATCGCGATTGGGCGGTGTCGGTGGTTGTTGGATCTGGATGCCGATCCGTTGGCGGTGGATGAGGTGTTGCGCGGCGACGAGGTGTTGCGGGGTTTGGTGGACAAGGCGCCGGGGCGCAGGGTGCCGCGGACGGTGGATCCGCACGAGTTCGCGGTGCGGGCGGTGTTGGGTCAGCAGGTGTCGACGGCGGCGGCTCGCACGCATGCGGGGCGTTTGGTGGAGGCGTTGGGGGCGCGGGTGGAGGACGCCGATGGGGGTTTGACTCACGTGTTTCCGTCGGTGGCCGACCTGGTGGATGTGGGTGACGAGTTGTTGGCGATGCCGCGGGCGCGTAGGGATTCGTTGCGGGCGTTGGTGCGGGCGTTGGCCGACGGGACGGTGGATGTGAGTGTTGGCGCCGATTGGGATGCCGCGCGGGCGGGCCTGTCGGGTCTGTCGGGTCTGGGGCCGTGGACGGTGGAGTCGATCGCGATGCGGTCGCTGGGTGACCCGGACGCGTTCGTGGCCTCGGATCTGGGGGTCCGGTTGGCGGCGCGGCAGTTGGATTTGCCGGTGAGTCCGGGGGCGTTGGGGGCGCGGTCGCGGGCGTGGCGTCCGTGGCGGGCGTACGCGGTGCAGTATTTGTGGGCCACGGGTGATCACGCGATCAATCGGATGCCGGTGGAGGCGGCGGCGTGAGGGTGACGCATGACGTGGTGGCGTCGCCGGTGGGTGATTTGACGGTGGTGGCGCGCGACGGGGTGTTGTGCGGCTTGTACATGCCGCGTCAGCGTTACCGCCCCGACTCTTCGGTGTTCGGGGTGCGCGACGCTTCGGCTTTCGGCCCGGTGCGTGAGGTGTTGGGGGCGTATTTCGCCGGTGAGGTTGTGGATTTCGCGGCGGTGCCGGTGGCGTTGGGGGGCACCGAGTTTCAGCGTCGGGTGTGGACGGCGCTGCGTGGCATTCCGGCGGGCGTGACGTGGTCGTATGGGCGCCTGGCGGCGAGTCTGGGGTTGGGCGCGGGCGCGGCGCGGGCGGTGGGGGCGGCCAACGGGCGCAACCCGGTGGGGATCGTGGTGCCGTGTCACCGCGTCGTGGGCGGCGACGGTGGCTTGACGGGGTACGGCGGTGGCGTGGAGCGCAAGCGGTTCTTGTTGGAGTTGGAGGCCGGCGCGGTGGATGCGGTGCCCCGCTTGTGGTGAGGGGTGCGGTTGTGTGAAAAATGTGTACGCCTCGGTGAGGATGTGTGGTGGTCCTTGTCCCCCTAGTGAAGGCGGTTGATTGATGGCTGGTTCGCGGTCGTGGTGGTTGTCGGGTGTGGCGGTGGTGGCCGCGGCGGGTCTGTTGGCGGGTGGTGTGGCGGTGGCGTCGGCTGATGACGCGCCGCCTTGCCCGCAGGTGTTCGGGCATGGGGGTTATCCGACGGGTGCGGATGCGTGGAAGCGCGATCAGGTGCGGGAGCCGAATAATCCGGCGGCGTTGAGGGCGCAGAAGGCGGATGGTGCGGCGGGTGTGGAGGCCGATGTGCAGTTGACGAGGGACGGCACGAAGGCGGTGATGTGGCATGACGGCACGACCTATCACCTCAGCGGGGACAAGAAGGACGTCAATGCGTTGTGGTGGTCGACGGGTGCGGATCGGTTGCGGGGGCGCACGATCGACAATGGTCCGTTCAAGGGGGAGACGGTGTTTTCGCTGCGGCAGTATCTGGACGCGGCGTATGAGTTGAAGATGGTGCCGTTGATCGAGATCAAGCCGACGACGGAGCAGTCGTTGTTGAATGCCGACGCCAAGATCCGTGACCGGGCGTGGGGTGAGTTGTTGGCTCCGGTTGCCGAGCGGTTCAAGCGGCAGGAGATCATGCTGTACACCCACGATGCGAAGCTGAGCGCCGATTTGAAGTCGCGGGCGAAGGCGGCGGGGGTGGCCTCGACGGTGGAGTATTCGGCGAAGCGTCCGGTGTGGCCGGACACGGTGTCGTGGGAGGAGCCGGCGCCGTCGTGGAAGGGCAATGTGGCGTCGTGGCAGAAGGCGCTGGACGCCCACCCGTTGCGGATGGCCACGAGTTGGACGAAGGACCTGTCGGCCTGGTTGAAGGGTCGGTGTTCCTTAGTCGGTGCCCGCGGTGGTGGAGCGGCGTTCCAGGCGGACCACGTCGCGCCAGCGGCCGGTGGTGTCGCGGCCGACGCGTTCGTTGACGCCGATGACGCGGAAGCCGTGGGCTTGGTGGAGGGTGAGGCTTGCGGTGTTGTCGGGGAAGATTCCGGCCAGGAGTGTCCAGATGCCGGTGGTTTCGGTGTCGGTGATGAGGTGGGTCAGGAGCCGGTGGCCTACTCCCCTGCCGCGGGCGGCTTGGGCGACGTACACCGATACCTCGACGACTCCTTGGTAGACGTCGCGGGTGGAGGTGGGTGAGGTCGCGGCCCATCCGACGACGCGGTGGCCGGTGTCGGCGACGAAGCGGTGCCCGGCGTGGTGGTCGCGGTCGAAGTCGTCCCAGGTGGCTGGTCGTGGGGCGAAGGTGGCGTTGCCGGTGGCGATGCCTTGGGCGTGGATGTCGGCGACGGCGTCGGCGTCTTGTGGGGTCATGGCGCGGATGGTGGTCATGGTGGTTCCTTTGGTGTCGTAGGCGTTGCGGATACTTCACGGTGGTTGTTTCGGTCGTGTTTCAGGAGCGTTGATGACGAATTTTGCACCGGCGGTGGAGGCGTTTTTCGTGTCTCGGGCGCCGCGTAAGGACTCAAGCCACACGGTGGCGGCGTATCGCCGGGATTTGGCGGCGGTGGCCGATGCGGCGTCGCGGGCGTGTGGCACGGACGTGGCGGGGTTGGATTGTGACCGTTTGGGGGCGGAGGTGATGCGTCGCGCGTTCGCGGAGTTTTCGGCGTCGCGGGCGAAGTCGTCGATCGCGCGGGCGTGGTCGGTGTGGAACGCGTTTTTCGGGTTTTGTGTCGGCGAGGGCCTGGTGGAGGGCAATCCGATGCAGGCGGTGGCCCGGCCGAAGGCGGCGGTGCGGGTGCCCAAGCCGTTGCGGGGCGAAGACGCCGCCGACCGGCTGCTGCGCCAGGTGGCCTCGGGTGCCCGCCGGGCCCGCGACCCGTGGCCGAGGCGGGACGTGGCGGTGTTGGCGATGTTGTTGTTGACGGGGCTTCGCTCCAGCGAACTGTTGGCGCTTCGGGTGGGTGACGTGGCCGGGCCGAGCCGGGAGCGGCGGGTGGTGGTGCGCGGCGGTAAGGGCGGTGGCGACCGGGTGGTGCCGGTGGAGTACCCGTTGGAGGTGTTGTTGGACGCGTACGCGGATTCGCGGCGGGAGCGGTTCGCCGCGGCGAAGTGGCCGCCGAGCGCGGATGCGGCGTTGTTCGTGGATGGCCGCGGGGATGGGTTGACGCGCAACCAGTTGCAGTATCTGGTGCGGCAGTGTTATCGGGCGGCGGGGGTGTCGGATGCGGTGGAGGCCGGCGCGTTGGTGCATGCGCTGCGGCATACGTTCGCTACGCGCCTGGGGCAGTCGGGTGCCAGCGCGGTGGAGGTGATGGAGTTGTTGGGGCACCGGTCGTTGGCGGCGTCGCAGGGGTATATCAAGGCCACGGCGCGGGAGTTGCGTCAGGCGGTGGCGTCGAATCCGATGTATGGGTCGCTGCGTGATCTGGGCGGCGGGTCAGTCGAGTAGGGCGGTGATGGTGGAGATGATGCCGCCTGGCGCGGCGACGAAGGGCAGGGCGTTGTCTCCGGCCAGGCGGAAGGGTTGGCCGTCGGCGGTGGTGTTGGCGCCGCCGACGAGTGAGTGGATGTGCAGGCCGGTGGCGTGGTCCCAGGGTTTTTCCCACGTGAACACGCACGCGTGGTATTGGCCGTCGATGAGGTCGATGTAGGACAGTCCGGCGGCGCTGCAGGGGGTGTAGGTGACGCCTTTTTTGGCGAGTTTGCCGGGGAGGTCGAATCCGGCGAGGTAGTTGGTGTGGGTGCCGCAGATGCGCAGGGGTCCGTCGTCGGGTGCGGGTGTGGCGGTGAGGGGTTGGTTGTTGCGCCAGGCGCCGTGGCCGTCGAGGGCGCCCGCGGTGAGGTTGAGGGCGGGGGCGTTGAGCCACGACGCGAACGTGTGTCCTTTGTGGGCTAGTGCGACGAGGCACGCGAAGGTGGTTTTCCCGGCCACGAAGTTGCTGGTGCCGTCGACGGGGTCGATGATCCACACCGGGTCGTCGCCGGACAGGGCTTGGAGCAGGTCGGGGTCGTCTTCGACGGCCTCCTCCCCCACCGTCACCGAACCGGGCAGGAGTTTTTCGAGCCGGGCGGTGAGTTGTTGTTCGGCGCGCCGGTCGGCGACGGTGACGAGGTCGCCGGGGTGTTTTTCGGTGATGTCGCCGCGTTGCAGGTTGCGAAACCGGGGGGTGATTTCGGCGGCGGCGACCTCGGCGATCAGGTCGGAGACGGTGTCGTACTGGGCCTTGGTGATCACGCCTGCCAGTTTAGGGTGTGGCCTGTGAACGAGACTTTGTTGGATTCGACGGTGCGTGATCTGGATTATCGGCTGGCGGTGGCGCAGGCCACCGGGCGGGTGCCGTCCATGGTGGCCGGTGTGGTGCGTGGCGGCCGCCTGGTGTGGAGTCGCGGTCGCGGCGTCGTCGACGGCGCCGAACCGGGCCCCGACACTCAGTACCGGGTGGGGTCGATCACGAAGACGTTCGTGGCGGTGGCGGTGATGCGGCTGCGCGACGAGGGCGTCGTGGGTTTGAACGACCCGCTGGAGGCGCACCTGCCGGGCACGCCGCACGGGGCGGCCACGATCGCGCAGCTGCTGTCGCACACCGGCGGCGTCGGCGCGGAGTTGGAGGGCTCGTGGTGGGAACGGTCGCCGGGCGCCAGCGCCGAACAGTGGCGCAGGCGGCTGACGCCGCCGGTGGCCCGGCCGGGCGCGGGCCACCACTACTCCAATGTGGGGTTTTCGCTGTTGGGGGCGATGGTGGCGCGGCTGCGCGGCCGTGACTGGTTCGACGTGGTCGACGCCGAGATCCTGGCGCCGTTGGGGATGCGGCGCACCACGCTGCTGCCGAAAGAGCCGTGCGCGGCCGGGTTCGCGGTGCACCCGTTCGCCGACGTGGTGATGCCCGAGACCGTCGCCGACACCGCGGCGATGGGCCCGGCCGGGCAGTTGTGGTCGTGCGTGGCCGACCTGGCGCGTTGGGTGGCGTTCGCCTCAGGCGACACCGCCGACGTCTTGGCGCCGGACACGTTGGCGCAGATGCGCGCCCCGCAGGCCGTCGCCGACACCGCGGCGTGGACGTACGCCGCGGGCCTGGGTTGGCAGCTGCACCGCACCGACAATCGAGTCTTGTGTGGACACGGCGGGTCGATGCCGGGGTTCCAGGCGGGGATCTGGGTCGACGCGGCCTCGACCACGGGCGCGGTGTCGATGCACAACGCCACCACGACCTCGGCGTCCGGCGGGTTCGGGGCGGCGGGCCTGATCGCCGCCGTCGACCGCGCCGAGCCGCGCCCGCCCGCGCCATGGACGCCGCTTGACTCGGTGGAGGCGGGATTGTTGGAGGTGACGGGAACGTGGCACTGGGGTACGTCCACCGTCACCATCCACGCCACCCGCGACGGCGGCTTGCGTATGGAGGCGGTGTCGGGCATGGCATCCGACAGCCGTTTCCGCCCCAACGGCGACGGCACGTTCACCGGTCTCGACGGCTATCACGCCGGCGAGACGCTGCGCGTGGCGCGCGACGACCACGGCACGGCCACGCACCTGAGCGTCAACACGTTCGTGTTGACCCGACGCCCCTACCAGCCGTACGACACCGTGCCCGGGGGCGTGGAGGCCGGCTGGCCGGTGGAGTGAATGCGCGCCTGTCGCAGCCTGCTGGTATGACTGCACAGCAATCGAAGTCAACCAACCTACAAGGAGGTGGCCATCGACATGGGACTGTCGAGGGCCGACATCGCCGAGGTGGCCGAGACCCTGCGCGGCGGCAAGCACCCCCGGGTCGTGTTCACCGCGCAGGCCGGACAGATCTCCGGCAAGGTCGGCAAGGTCGTGCGCCTGACCGAACCCGCAGAAGACGATTTCGTGGTGGTGGCGTTCGGCAACGACGAACTGCCCTTCACCGCCGAAGAGGTCCGGATGCCGCAGCGCGGCGAACTGACCCGAAAGACCACCAAAAAACCCGACAAGAAAACCGCGACACCCCCCGCGCCCACCGGTGCCCCGCTGTTGGGCTCGGGCGACAATAAGCCCGCTGCCCCCGCCCGAAGCCGCAAGGAGAACACCGTGACCGAAGATGTCGCCGCCGTCCCCCACCAGGCCGAGGCCCCGGCCGACGCCGCCGCGCCCGCCGCATCGGCGCCGCGCAAACGCGCCGCCAAGGCCAAGGCGGCACCGGAGTTGACGGTGACGTTGGCGTGGACCAGCAACGAGTGGACCGTGGCGGCGTCCAAGGGCACCAAGGTGATCGCCAAGCCGGTCCCGGTGAAGGCGTCGGTGGCCGTGGACATGGTGAAGTCGCTGCAGTCGCCGGCGGTGGCCGCGGTCGTGGAGGACATCGTGGAGCAGCAACGCTCGGCGGCGGCCTCGGAGGCCGAGCGGCTGCGTCAAGAGCTGGCCGACGCCGAAGCCCGCCTGGCCGAACTCGGCTGAGGCCCTCAGCGTCGTGGCGGTGTCGCGGTCTCACACCGGCACCGCCACATGCGCCGCCTCACACCGGCACGTCGATGACGGTGGTGCCGGTGTGGCGCGTCGCGGCGCGCCCCGAGGTGGCCTGGGCGACCCAGGCGGTGAACGCCGCGGCGTCGTCGCAGGCGACCACCACACACACCATCTGCCCATAGTCGACACTCGTGACGCGCCCGCCGGTGCCGCGTATCTGGGCCTCCAGGCCACCGCAGGCGGCGTAGTCGCCGCGCACCTCCACCACGTCGAGGCGCCGCAGCTCCACCACACCCGCCGCCGCGATCGCGGCTGAGGCGGCGGCACCGTAGGCGCGCGCCAGGCCACCGGTGCCCAGTTTCACTCCCCCGAAATACCGCGCCACCACCACCGCGACATCGGTGAGGCCCGCGGCGTGCACCGCGGCGAGGATGGGGGCGCCGGCGGTGCCGGAGGGTTCGCCGTCGTCGCTGGAGCGCGACACCTCGCCGCGGGCCCCCACGACGAAGGCGCCGCAGTGGTGGCGGGCGCCGGGGTGCCTCTTGCGGGCCGCGGCGATGTGGCCGCGGGCGGCGGCCTCTGTGTCGACGCGCTCGGCCCGCGCGATGAACCGGGACTTGGTCACGGTGACGTCGACGGTGGCGGGGCGGGCGATGGTGCGCATGGCGCCGGACACCATAGCGTCTCCCCCCGCCCGTGGCGCCGGCCGGGGGGAGACGCGCAGGGGGTTGGCCGTCAGGCGATGGTGACGTCCATGCAGGAGTAGAACGCGTTGGCGGTGTCGTTGATCGTCCACACCCCCAAGATCAGGTGGCGTCCGTGTTTGTTGGACGGCACATCGACGTTGAGGTCGACCGAGGCCGGGGGCTTGGCGCCGCCGTCGCTTTGGGTGAAGAACGGCTGGTCCTCCAGGGACGCGCGGGTCAACGGCTGTGAGGGGTCCCAGCCGTCCTTGGTGATGAAGTACTCCCACTTGTCGGTGGAGTGCTGGGCCGTCAGCGTCCAGTGGAACGTCTGGGCGCCAGTGTTGATGGATGTGGCGGGCCAGTCGCCGCCGCGCGGGTCGTCCAGTTGCGAGAAGTTGCCGTGCCCGGCCGAACAGATCGACCCGTCGGCGGGCCCGGCCGCCGGGAAGCCCTTGGGGCCTTCCACCGACTGGGGCTCGTACTGGATGTCGCCGCAGTCGGCGACGGTGCCGGCGTGGCACAGCGCCTGGCGTGAGGGCGGGTTGTCGTTGTAGCCGTGGGCGAAGGCCACACCGGCGATGACGGTGGGTATGGCGATGCCGGCGGCCGCGGCGGCGGTCAGGAGGAGTTTTCGGGATCGGCGCATGCGGGTGCTCCTGGGGAGTGAAGGCGAGTAGCAATACCGGGTAACTATTCGCAAACTTTTCTTATCCGTGATGCTAAGGCCGCGCACCCGCGCGGCGCCAGACCCTCAAGCCGTCTTTGAAGGTTATTTAATGTTGGTCGTGGCAGTATCGACTCCGTGGACATCACCATCCGCACCTGCCGCGCCGGCGACGTCGCCGCGCTCGACGGCCACAATCCATCGCCCAGTGTGGAGTCCTTCCACGCCCAGCGCTTCGCGCGGCAGGAAGACGGCGCCAGCCTGCTTCTGGTCGCCTGGGACGACACCGTCCCGGTGGGACACGCCGAGATCCGTTGGCACGGCTGCGATGCCGCCCATGTGCGCGCCGCCCACCCCGGCTGCCCCGAGATCAACGGCCTGGAGGTGTTCCCGCCCGCCTTGCGCGGCAAGGGAATCGGCACCGCCCTGGTGGCCGCCTGCGAAGACGCCGGCCGCGATCGCGGCCTTGCGGCCATGGGCTTGGGCGTGGCCGAGGCCAACCAGCGCGCCCGCGCCCTGTACGCGCGCCTGGGCTACCGCGGCGACCTTCCTTACATCGACCGATACACCTGCATCGATTCCATGGGGACGGCGCACCACTTCGCCGACCCCTGCCGCTTCCTCACCAAACCCCTCGCCCCTATGTCACCGGCCGCATGAAACCCCGCCACCCCCGCCGAAAATGCGCCTTAAATCGACCCCGACCCCCTACCGTTCACGTCATATGTGAGATACGCTGACGCGCATGTCTGACACCCACCCCAACGCCGCCGACTACCTGCGACGCATCGGAACCCTGATCCGCGACGCCCGCAAACACCGCGGACTCACCCAGACCCAACTGGCCGACCTGCTGTCGACCAGCCAAAGCGCCGTCAACCGCATCGAACGCGGAGCCCAAAACCTGTCGGTGGAGATGCTCACCCGCATCTCCGAGGCCCTGGACTCCGAATTCGTCACCCTCGGCAAACCCGGCGCCGTCCACTTGAGAGTCTTTGGGGGGCAGAAGCTGTCCGGCTCCATCGACACCAAGACCTCCAAGAACGCCGGTGTCGCGCTTTTGTGCGCCAGCCTCCTCAACCGCGGCACCACCACCTTGCGCCGCGTGGCCCGCATCGAAGAGGTCAACCGGATCCTCGAGGTCATGGCGTCCATGGGCGTCAAATACCGGTGGCTGGACGACAATGACCTGGCCATCACCCCGCCGCCGACCCTGCGCCTGGACGCCATCAACTCCGACGCCGCGCGCCGCACCCGAAGCATCATCATGTTCCTGGCGCCGCTGCTGCACGACCACCCGTCGTTCGCCCTGCCCTACGCCGGCGGCTGCGACCTGGGCACCCGCACCGTCGAACCCCACATGACCGCGCTGCGCCCCTTCGGGCTGTCGGTCAAGGCCACCGCCGGCGAATACCACGCCACCGTCGACTCACAGGTGGAACCGTTGCGGCCCATCGTGTTGACCGAACGCGGAGACACCGTCACCGAAAACGCCCTCATGGCCGCCGCCCGCCGCGACGGCGTGACCGTCATCCGCAACGCCTCCCCCAACTACATGGTCCAGGACCTGTGCTTCTACCTCGACAAGCTCGGGGTGCGCATCGACGGCGTCGGCACCACCACCCTCACCATCCACGGCGTACCCCACATCGACGTCGACGTCGACTACGCACCCAGCGAAGACCCCATCGAGGCCATGAGCCTCATCACCGCCGGCATCGTCACCGAATCGTCCATCACCGTGGCCCGCGTCCCCATCGAATTCCTCGAAATCGAACTGGCGCTGCTTGAGGAGATGGGACTGGACTACTCCCGCGGCCCCGAATACGTCGCCGCCAACGGCCACACCCGCCTGGTCGACATCCACCTGCGACCCTCCACACTCATCGCACCCATCGACAAGATCCACCCCATGCCGTTCCCCGGCCTCAACATCGACAACCTGCCGTTCTTCGCGCTCATCGCCGCCGTTGCTAACGGCGCCACCCAAATCCACGACTGGGTGTACGACAACCGCGCCATCTACCTGACCGACCTGACCAAGCTCGGCGCCCGCGTCACCCTCATGGACCCCCACCGCCTCCACATCGAAGGCCCCACCCACTTCTCCGGCGCCGAGGTCATCTGCCCGCCGGCGCTGCGCCCGGCCGTGGTGATCTTGTTGGCGATGCTGGCGGCCAAGGGGACGTCGGTGCTGCGCAACATCAACGTCATCCACAGAGGATACGAACAACTCGCCGAGCGACTGTCCCTGTTGGGCGCCCACATCGAACCCTTCGGCGACGTATAGCCTGCCCCGTCACACCCATGCACCATAATGGCGGCCATGCTGAAGCTGGCGATCCTGGGATTCCTGCGCGACCACCCACTCCACGGTTACGACCTGAAGACCAGGATCGCCGCGCTCATCGGTCACGTCAAACCCATCCCCGACGGCACCTTGTACCCGGCGATCAAGAAACTCGAGACCGCCGGGTGCCTGACCCGCCGCTCCGCGCCCGGCAAGATCGCCGCGCCCCGCCACATGCTCGAGCTGACCCAAACCGGCATCGACTACCTCAGGCGGCTTTTGCGCGACCCCGAGGACGTGTTCATCACCGACGACAACCGGTGGTTCACCATCCTGGCTTTCCTCAGGCACCTGGACAACCCGCGCGAACAGGCCATCGTGTTGCGGCGGCGCCGCGAGTTCCTGTCCGAACCCACCCCGTTCTTCTTCGACGCCGCCGGCCGCCCCGCCGGCGCCGACGACTTCGACGCCGACCCCTTCCGCAAGGGCATGCTGTCGATCGCGCACGCCGCCGTCAACACCGAATTCGCGTGGCTGGACTCCACCATCGGCCAACTGGAGCGCCACTAACCACACCCCACGCACCCCGTCACCGTCTAAAAAGGGCGGACGGTTGTCGTAGGGTGTGGACAGCACGATCGTGGTGCGGTGCGCCACCCCCGCCGCCGCCCTGATCTTCGCCAACAACTCCTCAAGCTCCTGCGGCCCGGCCACCCGCACCTTCAACAGGTAGTAGTCCTCGCCGGCCACCGAATGACACGACTCGATCTGCGCGAACCGCGCCAAACGCCCCGGCGCGTCATCCGGCGCCGCCGGGTCGATCGGGCGAATCGCGATGAACGCCGTCAACGCCAAACCCAACGCCGCGTAATCCACCGTCGCGGTGTACCCCGAGATGACGCCGCGCTCCTCCAAACGCCGCACCCGCTGATGCACCGCCGAGGTCGACAACCCCACCTTCGCCGCCAGATCCGTAAACGACAAACGCCCATCGGCCACCAGCGCCCGCACAATCGCCACATCGAGCTCTTCCACACCACTCAACCTACCCACCCGCGATCGCCAACCGCCTGGCGCCGAAAGATTGTGCGCAGTACCTCGGCGTCACCGACCAGGCGCCCGGCCGCCACCGCCTGGTCGACGCCGAGCCCGCCGGCCGCCAGCGCGATGATGATGTCGGCCGGGGCCGCCAGGATCGTGTCCGGCGGGTGGTCGGCCTCGGCCACCGCGTGCGGCCCGTCGCGGTCGACGCGCACCACGGTGACGACGCCGTCGACGTCGAAGCCGACCTCCACCGCGGGGTCGGCGGCGACGTCGCGAAGCAGCCCCGGCAGGGCGACCGCCAGCCACCGCGGCTCGAACGCGTCGCCGCCGCGCCCCGCGGCCATCAGCGGGAGGCCCCACCGGGCCAGCGCCTCGATCGGCTCGCGCAGCCCCGCGCCCCACGCGGTCAAGGCGTATACGACCCCCACGTCGCCCACGCGCCGCTCGACGATGCCCGCGGCCTCGAGGCTTCGCAGTCGCTGCGACAGCAGGTTGGTGGCGATGCCGTGCAT